>CASGEW010000039.1 GCA_949300615.1 uncultured Bacteroidales bacterium | reverse complement strand
ATTTGTCGTAATTGGAGTGGGTATTTCTATATTTATTCATCTTATTACTATGTATGGTTTTATTTTATATGTGCAAACATAGTGTATTTTGGCCGTTTAACCATCTTTTGTAAGGACTTTTTATTCGTTTATTTTTGATAACATGCTGGTGCGGGCTGTGGCCCCATTTCAAATCGGAGGGTTCCTCCCTGAACGATTGCTTCGAACGGAATACGAGGTTCGGTAAGCCGTTTGCCGTTTAAGAAGGCCCGTTGTACGTAAATGTTCTCCGGAGAGTTGTTCAGTGCTTCTATCGTGAAGGTCTGTCCCGGAAAGTAATCCGGATCCAGTTTTATAACGATTTTTTCGAAGAGCGGGCTACCCAGATCAACCATCGGTTGGGCGGAACAGCCTCCATCCATCTCGAAAAGTCCCATTGCACTCATAACGTACCATGCACTGAGCTGCCCTTCGTCTTCATCGCCCTCCCATCCCCGGAACGGTGTAGAACCGTAAAATTTGTCGAGGATGGCACGGGCCCAACGTTGAGCCAGCCAAGGTTTGCCGGAGTAGTTGAAGAGATAGGGGGTACACATATTTACCTCATTCCCGTGGTTGATGTAAAATTCGGCCGATTGCCCCATTGTTCGGTCAAAGAGGTGGGCGGCAAACCGGTGGCGTTCGGACCGTTCAAATCCCTCTTCCAATCGGCGGTTGAACTCTTCCTGTCCGATCAGCTTGACCAGTCCCGAAATGTCGTGTGGAACGTACCACGAATATTGCCAGCTGTTTCCTTCGATGAATCCGGCGTTCGAGAAGCGGTCGAATGTCGGGTCCCAACCGCCAGCCGAGTCGCGGCGGACAACGTATTTCCATTCGGGATGGAACACATTCCGGTAATTTTGGGCCCGCTTCTCCAAACGACGGGCTTCGTGGGTATGTCCCAACGCTTTGGCCAGTTGGGCTACGCACCAGTCGTCGTAAGCGTAGTCGAGCGTTTTCGACACGACACCGTATTCCTGTGGCATATAACCGAAGCGGTCATAGATATCGAGGAGCGGATTGCCGGCATTGCCTCCTCCGGGATGGTTGATCCCCGGTTCAGAGACGTTTTTGTAAACGGCATTGTAAATCTCTTCTCCGTCTTTTCGGATTCCTTTTTGATAGGCCGCAACAAGCAATGCCGTTTCATGGGAACCCTCCATGATGCCCGAATATTCTAGCCCGGCAGGGCCTTTGCTGGTCCAACCCGTATGTCGGAACATTTCGAGTTGAGTTGTAACCCAATCGTCTATGATGCGGGGCGATACGATAGACCATAACCCGTTCAGGTTCCAGTAGCTGTTCCAGAAGGCATCTCCGCCGTACATATTTCCTTTCTCAACGCGACGCAGCTTCTCTTCGGCATCGATGTAGCTGCCGTCCACATCGTTCCATGTCTGTTTGCCGGCATAGGCCCGGTAGAGATTCGTGTAAAATTTGGTACGGTCGGTTTCGTTGCCTCCCGTAATTTCGACGCGACTCAACAGTTCGTTCCATTGGGCGCGGGTAGCCGCTGCCGTACGGTCGAAGTCATATCCTAACGGAGCCAGTTCCGTTTCCATATTGAGCCGGGCTTGTTCAATGCTGACGAGCGATAGTCCTGTACATAAGGTAATTTGTTCCCCTTCGGTTGTACTGAAAAGGGCGAAAGCTCCTGTATCGCCCTTTCCTGCGATTGTCTGGATATTCTCTTCGATGCGTCCCTGATTCCAGCCGTTCAGTTGCTTGAAAGGCGTACTGAACCGGATGACGAAGTGCAATCGGTATTCATTCCAATTGCTCCAAGCCCCCGATTGGCAGTCGGCATATCCTTCGAGTTCCGTATCGCTGACACGGGAAATGCGAGCGTCGCGTACCTGGAATCCGTAGTCCCATTCGGTCGGGAATAGCAGGTCGATCAGGATGCGTGATTCTTTTCGTTCGGGGAATGTATAACGGTGTACTCCACAACGCGTTGTGGCTGTCAACTCAGCCAGTACGTCGTGGTCGTACAAATAAACCGAGTAGTAACCCGGCGAGGCTTTCTCCGTCTCTTTGAGAATTCGGGAGTGATAACCGGCGTTGGCACCTTGGTACGGTGAATCTGTTGAAGGGTTCCCGATAGCCAGGTCTGCCGTGGTAGGCATTATCATTAATCCGCCCATCGTCCATGCATGCAGGTGGCTGAATCCTGAAACGTTATGAATGGAGTATTCGTAACCGCCCATCCAGACATCTCCCTGGTTGTCCGGTCCGAGTTGTACCATACCGAATGGAGCTTGGGCGTAAGGTCCGAGCATCCAGCGGGAGTTGGAGGTTCCGATGAAGAGATCGACATAATCGACGGGTTGTTTCGTTGTTTCTGCCGACCTTGCAGTAGCCCCGCAGGCTAATAATAGAGCCAGTAACAGCAAGTGTAGTTTCATTATATGTATGGTGTTTTCTTATATGTAGGTACAAATGTAACAAAAAAGAAGATACAATGACAAACGTATAATGATGTTTTCAGATTTGTCGGTTCGGACTCGAATCTTATTTTGAGAAAATGAGGTTTCTTACCGGGACGATTTTGTTTTGTTTGATTCTGATTACAATCGGTATCGATAAATAATCTGTTTTGAAATAGGTGGTAGGAGAGAGACCTTTTACAACGTCCATTTTGTTCCTACGATCGTATTAAGAATAACCTTTTTTGTTTTGGAGTAGGAAGTTTTCAGAATTTTCGTATCTTTGGAAGAAAAGTATTTTATGATGAAACAGTTGGTTATAAGTTGTATGGTTATGGCTATTACGGGATTTTCTGTGAATGCACAGGACATTAAATTGAAAAGCCCCGATTTGAACGGGGGCAAGAGGGTGATGGAAGCTCTTTCCGAGCGGAAATCCACGCGTGAGTTTTCTACTAAGGAGCTCAGTTTACAAGAGCTTTCCAATTTGTTGTGGGCCGGTAACGGGATAAACCGCCCGGAGAAAGGGATGCGGACGGCTGCTTCGTGCTTGAACAAGCAGGATGTCGATATATATGTCATCATGAAGGAGGGGGCGTACCGCTATAATGCCGAGAAAAATTTACTGGAACAGATTGCCAAAGGTAATTTTTATGATGCCGTAACTGGGGGACAGGCATTTGCTTATGATGCTCCCGTGCATTTGATTTTGGTCAGCGATTTGGCTCTCCTGGGCGGAATAAAAGATGCAAAGGCCAATCAGATGGGAGCTATTGATGTGGGGATTGTCTCCGGCAACATCTCTCTGTATTGTGCAGGAGCGGGGTTGGCAACCGTACCGCGTGCTTCGATGGATGTGGAAAAACTTCGTACCATCCTGAAATTGCGGACCGATCAGTTGCCTATACTTACCCATACGGTAGGGTATATGAAATAGTTTTTTTGAAACAGAAAATACAAAACAAGAGGTTATTGTATAACCTCTTGTTTTGTATCCATTGGGATGTTTTGATACAATTCTATTAACGAACCGGGGATAATTCGGTACTGTAATAGACCGGCAGGTCGAATTGCGACAGTCCTTCTACCGTATATTCGTTATCTAACTCTTTGTGATCGCGGGCATCGTAAAGGCTCAATTCATACTCTTTCCCGACCTCTCTCCGGTTTAGTGGAATCAAATCCAGGATACACCACTCCTTTACGACAATATCCTGGGAGGGCAATGTCTTGCCTTCCAATACCTCCGTAATGAGGAAATGACGAGTGGTCAAACATCGTTTGTATCCCTGTTCGTTGAGTTGTTCGATGGAGGGAGGGACACTCTCCTCTACCAGTTTTGCTTTTACCCGGACAGGTTTCTCGGGCATCAATTCGTTTAGTCTCTTTTGGGCTTGTGCATATCGTTTTTTCTGCTCTTTGGCGCTAAGGGCATAGGCGTATAGCCGGATGTTCCGGACCTCTCCCAACCATTTTCGGTCGGCGTCGCGTTCATCGCCCACTTGGAGATACATATTTTCCCAGTTGGTGAGGTCGCCCGGCCAGTCGGCCTGTCCCAGTTTTCCGTTAAGCCTCCATACCAGCGTTCCCGGTTGAAAGGAGACGATGAGATGGTACGGGCGGTTGGCCTCTATTTTCCCGAGTACGGCTTCGGGATGGATGTTGCTTACGCCGTTGTTGCCGACTACCGTAGTGCGCAGCCGCATGACGAGATGGTCTCCCTCTTGTCCGATGGTGAAGTCGCGCAAAGAGGCTCCGTTCGAGAATGTCAATATGCGGGCCGGGCCGCTTTGTTTTGCTTCATAAGGCAGCAATTCGAGTTCTGCGCTGAACTGATTCTGTGATGCGGCTAATTGGGGGATTGCTTCCAGGTCGCTCTGTTCGGGAGCGTAGAAATTCCCGCCCTTGCAAACGATGCGTCCGTTTTGCCCGATGTAGGCAAGCCCTTGGGGAACTAACCGGCACGATCTCAGGAACTCACCCTTAGCATTGACAATTCGGTTGTCCGCTTTGTCGTTTTGCCAGATGAAGCTCTCGCCCGCCTTGCTGACGGGAAGCCCTTCCATTTTCGAGGCCGAGAATCCTTTGATTTGGGCTACCCGCTCGTTTTTCTCCGAAAGGCCCTCTTTGGCTAATTTCTCCCAGTAGGCCTTGTTGTTTTTGGCCACTTTGCGCGATTTGGCATCGTCAAATACGTGTATGTCGATAAAACCTGCCTCCTTGCTGATCATCACCGCCTTTTCCGTTTTAAATTCCGTATCGGTCTGATAAAGGGTACAGAGCCAGGATTCCCGTCCTTTGTTGATGATGGTGTTGTCTCCCTCTGTACGGGTAACAAACCAGTTCATGTCGTTCGATGAGCCGTAGTGATAAAGCCCTCCGGCTCCGGCCTCGCCCCGGGCACTTCCGTCCGAGCGTACGGCGTTTCGGTTGGCATGGTAAACCCACCGGCTGTCGGCCGTAACGTGCGGGTGGCAACCGCCCGTCATTAAGATGGCCTTTCCTTTGTTGGGCCCTTCAAACCAATAAGTATATACGGCACCCGATTTCCGGTAGGCAGCAAACTGTCCGTTCGGGGCGGCAAAGATAAACCCTTCGTACCCCTCTTCGGGGATTTTCCCGACCACGCTTTCTTGCTCTACGATGTTGCCCTTGTCGTCTATTTTAACCTTGCATACCCGCTTCTCTCCGTCGCAACGGGAGTAGTAGAGGGTCTTTAACTTTTCCCGCGAGTCGTCGCCCCACGAGGGGAAGAATCCGTGCCCTATCCGGATGGGCGTAACCGGCAGGTCGCCGTCAACGCGGGCAATGTAAACATCCCATTTGTCGAAATCAGAATAATCGTTCCCGCCGCTGCCGTCGCTTGTCCCTTGCAGGCTTCGGGCAAAGGCTACCCATTTCCCGTCAAATGATATTTGGGTGGTAATGTCTCCCCCGAACTCCCCCTTTTCGCAGATGACCTGTTCGGTGGCGTGTATCTGTTCGTAGGTCATTCCCGGAGCTATTTCGGCCCGGCAGATAACCCGGTTGTAATCTTCGCCCCGGCTGTATGTTACGAAACCGTGGGGTAACAAAATTTTATCTTGTGAATAGGCCGACAAGGATAAAACGGCCAGCCATATCCAAAACAACGGTCGAATTTTGTTTGCAATTGTTTTCATAGCTATATGATTATTGTATTACCTATTTTATAGGAACGGCTGCGTTCCATCCGCTTGCCTCGGTAAATTCCCGGGCGGAGAAACACCAGATAAAGAGTTTTTTCTGTTTTAGAAAGTTCGCATCGGATTTGCTTCTCCGATATACGTTGATACGGGCAGGCGTAGCTCCCGACCCGCGTACCCCCATTACCTCTACCGGCATTTTTAATGCAGCCGCCAGGAGCGAGGGGAACCCGGCGTTGGTGGCATAGAGGTCGGCTCCGATATCGAAAACCAGCGTATGGCTGTCTCCCAAAATGAGGATGGGCGACTCTTTGCTTTTGGTTTCATCCCCTTTGACGGTATATAGAGCGAGGGATTCGTCTTTGGGTAACGTATTTCCCGAGCTGTTTTGGGCAGCTTTATAGAGGTCTCCGGTGATGCGGATGTCGTTTTTTTCTGTGTTGTATTTTTGTTTGCCGGATAGTTTGTGGCTTTTTTGTATCTCTTTGGCCAGAGCTTCGGCAATCACTTTACACCCGTAGCTGGAATAGTGCGAGTCGCCTAAACAGTAGAGAGGTTCGTCGGAACTTTTCCGGGCATTCATCAAGATGGGAGTAACATCGAAAACTTGTACCCCTTGTTTGCGCAGGACGTCGTAGAACCGTTGTAACGATTGGTCATACCGGGCAACTGGGAGATTGACATCCGGGAGTTTGTCCGGATAGATTACCGCTTTGGGAGGAATCGGCAAGAGTATCAGGTCGATGTTTTCGGCTGCCAATGCTTTTTGATAGGCCGTTATGGCTGCCAGCGGGTCTTGTGCTTTGGGGTCTTTGGCTTGGGAAGTCTTGGCTGCGTTTTCGCCCCAGAAATCTCCTGCTGAGAGAAACCGAAGCTCGCTTTTGAGAAAAGCCCAGTTCTCTTTACCGGCCACGGCGATGGTTGGCGATTGTGCCCCTTTGCGGCAAGCTTCCATAAATGGAGCACTATTCTCCTGCGCGGTTGCCGGAGAGAGGGAACCTAATGATAGAATCCCGATAATAAGTTGCAAGTGTTTAAAGGTCATGGTTCTTCTCTTTTTGTTCTTAAATATATTTTTGTTTTATCAGTCAATACGTCGAATTTTTTCTCCCCATACGGGTTCTTGCAGTTGCAGTTCTATGTCGTCCAATTCATTCCGGTTGAAGCCTCCGTATTGCATTTCGTTGTCTTGCCAGCTTTTCAGTGTTATCTGGATGCGGTCGCCGGCACGCAGGAAGGCTTCGGGAGTTAGTTCCCGATTTTTCATTCCCATGGTATATACGACAGCTTCGCCCGGAATGGAGTCGCCCGAGGTGCGGCGTAAATCTGTCAGGTGAAGGGCTATGACGTGGTCGGCATAGGTAACCTTGTCGGGCATGGGCGATGCCGACCGTTCCAGAATGGTTCCCTGTACGGTTAATGAGTCTCCGCTATGGAGGGTGATGAAGGAGCTGGGTTCAGGAGTGCCCAATGTCATATCCAATTTTTCCCACTCTCCGAAAGAAAGTTCTCTTTCCGCGAATTCCCAAATAACTATCTGTTTACCGTTTAACCGGTCTCTACCTCGTTTGAGTTCGTTTTGTAAGATTTTCCGGGTAGCAATGCTGCCGGCATCGTTGCGCCGGATGGCATCGATGGGCATTTGAAGCCGGAAGGATAGCTGTTCGGCCAGTCCGGCACCGCTACCCCAGCCCAATCCCTGCAACGAATAGATATTGCTGAAACTGTCACCCAGAAGTAAAACCGGCGATTCCCGCGAAGGCAAACACCCTTCGCCCCGTTCGTTCAGAACCGGATGGATTTCGACGGTTTGGGGTTCTCCCCAGGGAAGAGACTCTTGTAATCGTAGCATCGAGTAGATGTCCCCTCTTTGGCAAATCTTTTTGTTTTCCACGGTATAATTTGTCGTACCGGTTTCCACGGTGGCGTATGACTGTATGTCGTTGGCCAGATAGCCGGCGGCCTTTTCCATGGAAGCGGCGTCCCAGTGCGTGTCTTCGCGCAAATAAGAGATTGTCTCGGGTAATGTCGCAAAGGAGATTCCGGCAGATTGCAGTTCGGCTTTCCATCGCGCATAATCCGGATGCTGTAACCGTTTCCCGTCTGGATAACGACCGGATAGCATTGCCGGATGATAGGCCGGTTTCAGCGGAATCGGCATAAGCAACAACTTTATACCTCTCTCTTTCAGTTGATTGGCAAAATCGATGATGCACGCTACCGAGTTGAAGTTGATAGGCGTTTGGTAATAGCGGATGTCGTTTTCGTAGAACAACCAATCCTCTTTCCCTACAATGGCTTTTTCGTTGCCGGTATGCAATACTTGGGTTAAAAAGCGTTGGAAAGGTACGGGGAAAAATTCTTGGAGAAAGGATTGTTCTTCCAGCGATGATTCCCAACGCTCTTTTTGGTCAATGAGCTGTTTGTTGTATTCCCATACATAATCAATTCCCTTACCCTCTACCTTTCGGGGCATCTCAAAGGCGGGTATTGATACGAAGAGCTGTACCGCCGGGACGATTATCAAAAAGAACATAAACAAAGTAATGGCTGCTTGGGCCTCCGAACGTTTTATCTGAGTACGTTTTATTTCGTCCAGAGCCTCTTCTTCTCTACTTAATGTGAATTTATCCGCTTGTTTCATCGTTTAGTCCTTTTAAAAAATGAAATAGATGAATGGATTGTACGATTGGGTGGTAAGTGCCATGATGCTGATGGTAAAAAGCAACAGCAGGATAATCCATTTCGGTGTTGTCATTTCACGTGACCAACGGTACGCACTCGGGGCGAATGTTACGATAATCGCACCTATTGCCAGAGACAGCAGGTGATAGGGAGTATAAAGTATTGAACTGATCATTTGTGAAGTCTCTGCAACGCGGTTGCATCCCATCAGGCTTGACAGGTAGTCTGTTGCCGCCGACAGAGAGGGCGCCCTGAAAAATACCCATGCGATGATTACTACCAGGTAGGTATATCCCCATTTTATGTAAACGGGCCATTTTATGGAAAGGAGCTGCCGTTCTTTTATCCATCGTTCAGTTACCAGAAAACAGCCGTGAATAGCTCCCCAGATCAGGAAATTCCACGAAGCGCCATGCCACAATCCGCCCAGGAGCATGACCAACATCAAATTTATGTATGTGCGGCCGGTCCCTTTCCGGTTTCCTCCTAACGGGATATACAGGTAATCCCGCAGCCAGGATGAGAGCGAGATGTGCCACCTTCTCCAAAACTCGGTAATGGAGAGAGATTTGTAAGGGAAGTCGAAATTCTTGGGAAACGTAAATCCGATCATTAACCCCAACCCGATGGCCATGTTGGAATAACCGGCAAAATCGAAAAATATCTGGAAAGAGTAAGCGATCAGCCCAAACCAGGCATCCAACGGCAATCGGTCGGGAGTGTCGAATGACCAGTCGGCTACCATCCCTGCTGGGTTGGCCAATAATATCTTTTGGGCTGCTCCCAATACGAAGAACGAGATTCCGCGGGCAAATTTGTCTAACGTATGTTCCCTGTCGCGAAGTTGTTTGGCAACCTCCTGAAAACGGATAATCGGCCCGGCTACCAGTTGCGGATACATGGATACGTAGCAGGCGAAATCCACAAAAGAGGTAATGCCGCGGGCGTCGCCCCGATAAACGTCTATGGCGTAGCTCATTGATTGGAAGGTATAGAAGCTGATACCCAGAGGTAGAACGATGTGCAACGATGGCAACAGCCAGCTGTCGTCGCTCAGAAATTGTTGGATCAGGGAATTCCAGTTTTCGATTCCAAAATTGGCGTATTTGAAAAACGATAACAGCGAGAGGTTGGCAATGACTGATAAGGCGACGGCCCATTTTTGTCTCTTTGTTCGTTCACCTCCCCGTACGAGCAGTGGGGGCGTAACACCTTCTTGGGGAAAACCCATCAATGCCAGCCCACAGAAGTAGTCGATGCAGGTCGATAAGAACATGAGCAATACGAACAACGGATTCGCCCAGCCGTAAAACAGGTAACTGACCAAGGTAAGCCAACCGTTTCTCCATCTTTTTTTTAGAAAATAGTAAAAAATAAGCGTTAATGGGAGGAACCAGAAAATAAAAAGATGACTGCTGAATACCATCTGGGAATATTATAAATATTTAATTCGTTTTATGCTTCAAAAATAGATGTATATTATGTAAATATCAAATAAACAGTATATTTTTTGTTTATCGTAATGATCCGTTATGATACTCTATAAGGTTAAAAAAAAGAGAAAATCTTCTTTTGATTATTTGTTTAGGGCTGAAACAGTGTATTTTGAGGTAGTAAAGATTATTTTGGGGGGATAAGAAACGGTCGGTATTAAATATTTATATATTATAATATATTCCGGCACATTCACAAAAAGATAGAAAGTTTCGTATTTTTGTCATCATGACTTAATGGGTATCAGTTTTAAAGGAGAGAAGGAATAGAAATAAAACAAAGTATTTTGATAGAGAAGAGGTTATACATATTTAATCCGGAAAATGACATGGCGCTTGCTCAGGGAGGGAAATACTATGTCGCCCCGTTGTTGCCCCGTACCCTGGCTGCCGACCTCTCTCTCTTACCGTTGTGGTATGGCTCTTCGGATGCTGTCGTATTGTCGGCCTATCCGGTTGCCTCTTCGTGGCAGGAGTCGTTAAGGGCGCAGTTGGGAGTTGAATCGCCCTGGTGTTGTGTGCCGGGTAGGCAAAAGATGGCTACGTTATTGCCGGATGTGCGTATAAAGGGATGTTGTCCGTGGGGATGGAGTCCGTCTGTCAAAACGAAATTTTTATCTATGGGTATCTCTCCGGTACTTTTGCCGGATGATGTACAGATGGCGTTGTTGCGAAAATTGTCGCACCGCTCTGTTACGATTCCTATTATGGAGCAGTTGCATCAACGGGGTATCTGTACCGGTGTTGTTGTGCCGTGTGTATTAAACGAGATAGGAGCTGTTAGGCGTTTTGTGGAGCAACATCGGACTGTTGTTTTAAAGGCTCCCTGGTCGAGTAGTGGGAAAGGTATTTGTTGGTGCAGAAATGGCTTCGACAGGACGGTCGAGAATTGGTGTGCCGGGATTCTTGCCCGTCAAGGGAGTGTCGTTGCCGAGAGGTATTATGTCAAGCAGGCAGATTTTGCCATGGAATTTTTGCGGAGCGGGAAAAGCATCTTTTTTGCCGGTTATTCCTGTTTCCATACCGATGACCGAGGGGCGTATCATGGAAACTGGCTTGCTCCGGATTGGATGATCGAGCGTTATTTGGCCTCGTATGTCGGGCTCGAACCGTTACTCCTGTTGCAAAAAGAGATGCGCCGTATTCTTGAAACTTTATTAAGGGATACCGAGTATCAAGGATACTTGGGGGTGGATATGATGATCTACCAGGATTCGGAGAGTAACAGTTATCTTATTCATCCTTGTGTGGAGCTGAACCTGCGCATGAGCATGGGGATGGTGGCTCGGATATTGTTTGACCGATATATCGCTTCCGGTTCGCAGGGGTATTATTATGTGGATTTCCGATCCGAGGAGGGAGAGCAACAACGTCTTCATCAGGAGAGTCTTTCCCGTATGCCGTTGCAGTTTTGCACGGACAAGATAGCGGCGGGATATTGGTCGTTATCGCCCGTATCGGAGCATACCCGGTTTCGGGCCTATGGCGAGGTCTTTCAGGGGATGGAACCAAAGCCGCTCCGTTTCTTGCAGACCGATTAGCTGATTCTATTTTTTCAGGTGGAATAGGTACGAGAGTCCTACCGAGATATATTGGTTGGACGAGGCGGTAAAGTAATCTTTTTTTCGGTTTTTGAAAAAGTCTCCCAGTCCGAAATAGTAGCGACCTTCGGCCAGGATGCTGTGTTTACCCATTCGCAGTTCGATACCGCCGCCTCCGCAAATGCCGTAATCGATTTTGTTGGCAACATTCAGCGCATATTGGTTGGTGATGTGGTAGTTTTCAAATGTCGGGGGATTGGCCGGGTCGAAATTGGCATTTTCTTTTTCAGCAAAAAAGAATCCTACCTGCGGCCCTAAGTTGAAAAATCCCCTGAATCGATCGTTCCCGAAAAAAATGTGTGTCATAAAAGGCAGCTGGATGTAGTGCAGAGAACGGGAGTAGGAGTAAGGTTCCCCTTCAAAATTCTCTTTCCAACCGAGCTGGGCGTAATTCAGTTCTATCTGGAATCCGAAAAATTTTTCTTCGATATAGCGGAATCGGGCGCCCATTGTAGCCCCCATCTTGAACCCTTGCTTTACGGTGGGTTTCAAGCGGGCTTTCGAGAGCGTAATACCGCCTCCTGCCCCGACGGAAATCTCCTTCATTTTCGTTTGGGCTTCTGCGGTAGCAAAACAGATACAGCACAATATGGCAATGATTCCGTATATTCGTTTCATTTCGGAATATTATCTAAGTTTGATTTTGTCTATGGTATAGTCGGGACGGAAATTGACAAAATAGATTCCTTTGTTGATAAATCCGCTCCAATTGTTTACCCGTTGGAAATAGAAATCGGTCTGGATGCTTTTGGCATTGATCTGGTCGAGTTGGTTTTCAAAATTGCGTCCGTATTTCCACAGGGCATTCAAGAAATACATACCAGTGTCGAATCCCAAAATACCGAATTTAGGACTTGCGTTTATCAACTCCTTGCTATACCAATATTTGAACTTTTGGTAGAATACATCGGTTTGCCGGTCTGTCGGGTCTATATAAAAGCGGGTATAAAAATAAGTATCCAGAATGTAGAAACTTTCGATAAAGGTCGGCACGCTCTTTTTCCATTAAGGATAACCGAACAGCGACAAAATCAAATCCGGGTGTTCTTCTTTTACTTTGCGTAACTCCGGAACAATTCTCGATAATGCCGATACGCTTTCGGAGGTGGGTACCAGCAGAATAGGTTGGTTTATTCCCGTCAGGATTGCCGCATCGTTGGCCAATAGCTCTTCTAACGTATGTTCTATGTAGGGGAGCGATTGCCGGTTCAAGTCTGTTTTCAGGGTAGAGATGAAATCCTCTTTCTCTTTGGCATTCGGGTCTTTAATGAAAACAACTTTCCTGTTTTTAAAACGGTTGCAAAACTCCTGGGTGGTTTCGGCATACAGATAGGGGTGCGGGATGTTTGTCTGGAAGATACGGGCGTTGTGTGTAACCTCGTCGTTTTTCAGGGAGAACACATTGACCATGTTGATGTTGTTTTCCAAAGCGAAGTCCGCTACGATCTTAATCAAATCATCTTCTACCGGTCCGATAATCAAGTCGAAATTCTTGGCTTCGGGTTTGTTCAGAATCGTTTTTACCGTATTTTTTGATTTTTCGGTATCATATACATACAGGTTTATCGATACACCCTGTTTTTTCAGGCTATCTACGGCCAACAGAAATCCTTCGTAATATTCTACATACAGAGACGATTCCACGCTTTCGGGTTGGTTCAACATGAAGGGGAGCATCAGTGCCACAGTGATTTCGTTTTTCCGCTCAACTTCATTTATTTTGTTGTAAATGTCGTTTATCAAACGGGTAGAATCTATTGTGGGTTTTATTTCTGTTTCCGGTTGTTCTTCTTCTTTTTCCAACAAGGTGGCCGTTTCTTGGGTCGGGATATTGATAATGTCGTTTCTCGACAGTTTGGTCAATCCCGGGTTGCTGTCCAAGATACTTTGTATGGATACGTTGAATTTCTGGCTGATGCTGAACAAAGTCTCTTTCCGTTTAACTTTGTATTGTATGTAAGTCGGTTCCGGTTTGAGCTCTTCCTGGATGATTTCCTCCGCTTCAACCGGTTCTTCCGGTTTCAGATTGGGAATGACGCGTATTACCTTTCCGATGGTGAAAGTCCCCGGAGTCAATCCCGGGTTCTCGATCATGATGGATTCGATGGTACTGTTATATTTCTGCTGTACGGAGAAGAGCGTCTCTTTCGGGGCAATGGTGTGGTAAATGTATTTATCGTCCGAGTTCGACGGGTTGTTGCTGTCGCTTTGCGGAATTTTCAGCTCGAACCCGATCTTGATACCTTTGTCGCTACCGGGATTCAGTTCTATCAGTTTTTGGGTGGTAACGTGGTACATATTGGCAATGGCATACAACGTTTCTCCCGGTTGTACGGTATGGATGAATATGTTTTCCGATTCGGTCGGTGCTTTTTGTGCATGGACAGGTATCAAGAGCTCTTGGTTTCCTTTGAGACCGTATTGTGCTTCGGGATTGTATTTCAGGATTTCTTCTTGTGTCGTATTGAATTTGCGGCCGATGGCAAAAAAACCTTCACCGCTGGCTACGTGGTAGATGTAAAACTCTTTCCCATTGACAGTCTTTTTGGGGTAGTCGAGGTTCTGGGCAAAGGATGTTATCGTAATACCGAAAAAAAAGAGTAATAACGTGATATGTTTGATCGTCATATAGCCAAGCCTGTTAATCAGAAATCTGTGTATAGTAAATCGGGGACAAATGTATGAAAAAAAAATGAGTTGGTCGAGGTAATTTGTCCAGTTTTTAATGACCCGATATGCTTCATCCCCAAAGGTTCAGGTAATCGAATATATTACCGTAATATCCGAGTCGGGGTTAAATACAAAATCAACGCTTTCAATTCTTTAAAAACAACAGCTTTCGATTCTTCGATAAGATTATTCGGAAAAGGGGAAGAGCGTCTTTGGGGTATTCTCGTACATATCCAAGGGAGAGTGTATCGTGGCGACATTTCCTGGATATATCCCGGTTGGATAGAAGAAAGCTCTGCTTTCTCAATCCCTTGACAGGTTAATAGGCAGAGCTTTTTTCAGGTTGTGTATGCTAAGTCATACAAATTATTTTTTTTCAAAACAGGCATCAAAGGCATGGGCCGAGGGTTGGAAGTCGATCCGTTTGACAAATTCGCAAGATTCCCTGGCTCCATGTTCCCGATCCATGGCGCTGTCTTCCCATTCTACCGACAACGGTCCCTGGTAATTGATGGCGTTAAGAGCGCGGATAATCTCTTCAAAATTTATCCTGCCCCGGCCAATGCTGCGGAAATTCCAGTAACGGCGAGGGTCTCCAAAGGTAACATGACCGCCGAATACGCCTACCTGTTTGGGTTTGTCGCTCCAATATACATCTTTCATGTGAACGTGGAATATGCGATCGGGGAAGTTGTAGATGAAATCCACGTAATCCACGCCTTGGTATCCGAGGTGGCTGGGGTCGTAGTTGAACCCGAAAGCCGGATGGTAATTCAATGCTTTCAAAGCCCTTTCGGCCGACAGGGTATCGAAGGCGATTTCCGTGGGATGAACCTCCAAGGCATAGCGTATTCCCAATTTTTGATATTCGTCGAGGATGGGGGTGAATCTTGCCGCAAACTCTTCATAACCCTCATCTATCATCTGTTCGCTCACAGGCGGAAAAGAGTAGAGGTAGGCCCAGATGGGGCTACCGGTGAACCCAACAACCGTGTCGATTCCTAACATTTTTGCGGCATGGGCGGTCCTGATCAGCTCTTCTGCTGCACGTGCTTTCACCCCTTCGGGATCGCCGTCGCCCCAGATGTAGTCCGGGAGGATGGCTTGATGACGGAAGTCTATTTTATCGCAAACGGCTTGTCCGATGAGGTGGGTGGATATTGTATAGAGTTTCAGGTCGTATTTGGCCAGCAACTCTTTAATGCCTTGATAATACTCCGGGTCTGTACGGCGTACGTCCACGTGATTGGGTAATCCCAGTTCCAATCCGTCGTAACCGAATTCACGGGCTTTCTGACATACGGTTTCCAAGGGAAGATCTCCCCATTGTAAGGTGTATAATGTTACTTGTCGTGCCATAAATAAGAATATTTGTAAGTGTTTATAATTTCAACCATTTTTTATCGGTATCGCCGGTCGATACGATTGTTTCGATAAACTGCATTCCGCGAACGCCCTCTTCGGCAGAGGGGAAATCGAGCGATTCCGGAGTCGGTTCTTCTCCTGCTATCAATGCTCCGAGAGCTGTCGCAAAGTTCCGGTACAGATTGGCAAAGGCTTCCAGGTAACCTTCGGGATGTCCTGCCGGGATTCGGGTATTGTAGGCTGCGATGGGAGATACGTAGGGGGTACTTGTACGAATTACCTCCATCGGACGGTCCGGCCAACGCATATATAACGTGTTCGGTTCTTCCTGTGCCCATTCAAGGCCGCCTTTTTCTCCGAATACCCGGATACGCAAACTGTTTTCACATCCTATGGCAATCACGCTTGCCATCAGGACGCCTCGTGCTCCGCCTTCGTAACGGATAAGGGCAGCACCGTCGTCGTCCAGCAATCGGCCGGGGACGAAGGTCTTTAATTCTCCGCAAATCTCCGTGGCTTTAAGGCCGGTAATGTATTCGGCCAGGTTGAAGGCGTGCGTACCGATGTCTCCCATACAACCGGCCTTTCCGGCACGTTGTGGGTCAACCCGCCATTCGGCCTGTTTGTTACCGGCTATGCGATCGTTGTACAACCATCCTTGGGGGTATTCCACATAAATACGCCTGATTTTACCCAGTTCGCCGCGGGCTACCCGGGCGCGTGCCTCTTTTACCATGGGGTAACCGGTGTAGGTATGGGTGAGCAAGAAGAGCTTCCCGGTCTCTTTTACTTTGGCAGCCAGCTGGCGAGCCTCATCGAGCGTAAAGGTCATCGGTTTGTCCAGCGATACGTGGAACCCTTTTTCCAGTGCCATCATGGCCGGGGCAAAATGTACATGATTCGGGGTTACGATAGAGACAAAATCCATACGGACATCTTCCGGAAGAGCAGCCTCTTTCTCAATCATTTCCTGCCAGGAAGCATATACTCTGTCCGGAGGAAGCAGTAACGCTTTGCCCGTTTCTTTTGATTTCTCGGGAGAAGAACTGAAACATCCGCATACCAGTTCTATCTTCCCGTCAAGCGTGGCGGCCATACGGTGAACGCCTCCTATAAAAGAGCCCGGTCCGCCACCAATCATACCCATTCTAATTTTTCTGTACATGATAGTATATGTTTAAGGTGAAAATTTATTTCTGTATATGAAAATAGAGTGTGTTGGTTTGTTGTTGTATGAAAATAATATGTTGATTCATAATTGGTTGAATTTGTGTTGTCAGGTATCGGAAAATTTTTGTCCGTGTGTCGCAATTATCAGGGTACGAATATCGCGTATGAAAGTAGCAATAAAAAATGAAACATTCGCTTTTTGGGATAAATTTTTCTGATGGGTAGATAATTTTCTTGAATCGGCTTTTCGATATGGTCTCTTTTCCCGCTAAAAATAGTAGGGCTCGTTATCCTGTTACAGTTCGGTTTGCTGTGTATATTGGGGCTGATTTATAAGTTAAGGATAAACACATATTTTTCTATATTTTTATTGATTTCTTTTCTTGAAAATGCCGTACCTTTGAACCCTATTTGTATAGTCTTGAAAGTGTTTTTAATCTTCCGAAATGATATAATGAACAAGAAAATTCTTTTTACCGGGTGTTTTTCGATGGCGATAGGGGCGATGCTTCTCCTTTTCTGGGGGGCACGAGGCGATAAGAGCGTACAGGATGAGAAACCGTTGGTTTCTTCTTTTTCCGTTATTCCGGAGGTCCCGTTGGAAATTTCGTTTTGTGGGGAAAAAATAGATTTGAGCCGTTTTGATATGTATGAAAGGTTTGATCGGGAGTTGACCAGTTTTACCTATACACACTCTTCTACGTTGTTGTTGTTTAAACGGGCCAACCGATATTTCCCGTTGATAGAGCCGATTTTGATAGCCAACAACATCCCGGTCGATTTCAAATACCTTTGTGCCATAGAGAGTATGCTTGATCCCAGGGCTGTATCGCCGGCAAAGGCTGCCGGTTTGTGGCAACTGATGCCGGCTACCGGACGTCAGTATGGATTGGAGGTAAACAATTCGATCGATGAGCGTTACCATATCGAGAAATCGACCGAGGCTGCTTGTAAGTATTTGCAGGACGCATACGAGAAATTTGGCAGTTGGACTACCGTCGCTGCATCGTACAATGCCGGTATGGCCCGTATTACCAATGAATTGTCTGCTCAAAATGAAGACAAGGCGTTTGATTTGTGGCTTGTGGAAGAGACCTCGCGGTATGTGTTTCGGATGATGGCATTGAAACAGATTATGAGCCATCCCTATAAATACGGGTTTGTAATAAAAAGCAATCAGCTTTATAAACCGGTTGAAACGTTCGATGTAGAGGTGGATACGACGATAAACGATTTAGCCTCGTTTGCCGGTAAAAACGGGATTACTTATGCCCAGTTGAAAGAGTTTAATTGTTGGATGCGGGATCGTTCCCTGCCCAATAAAAGCGGCAAAAGATATACGATAAAGATACCTAAGAAAGAAGATCTGTATTATCCTCCACAAAAGAGGCAGGTATATCAGGCAAATTGGGTAATCAATTGATTTTACGTTACGAGAACGGATGAAAGAAGGAAACAAAATATCGGTATATGGGGCGCGTGTCCATAATTTGAAGAATGTCGATGTACAGATACCGCGCGATAGTTTTACCATCATTACCGGGTTGAGCGGTAGCGGTAAATCGTCGTTGGCATTCGATACGATATTCGCCGAGGGACAACGTCGTTATATCGAAACTTTTTCGGCCTATGCCCGAAATTTTTTAGGAAACCTGGAACGTCCCGATGTAGATAAGATTACGGGATTGAGTCCCGTCATATCGATCGAGCAGAAGACAACCAACCGCAATCCCCGCTCGACGGTGGGCACGACTACCGAGGTGTACGATTTCCTGCGGTTGCTTTACGCCCGTACCGCAGAGGCCTATTCATACCTTTCCGGAGAGAAGATGGTCAAATACACCGAAGAGCAGATACTCTCGTTGGTAATCAGTCGTTACGAAGGGAAGAAGGTATATATTCTGGCCCCTTTGGTCCGGAACCGGAAAGGACATTACAAAGAGTTGTTCGAGCAGGTACGGAAAAAAGGGTATCTCTATGTCCGGGTAGATGGCGAGCTTCGCGAGATATTGCACGGGATGAAGCTCGACCGTTACAAAAACCACAGCGTCGAAGTGGTGGTAGATAAGTTGATTGTCTCTTCCAACGACGAACGTCGTCTCAAAGAGAGCGTACGCACCGCGATGAAACAGGGAGAGGGGTTGATTATGATGTTGGATGTAGAAACCGGCGAGGTCCGGCATTACAGCCGGATGTTGATGGACCCCCAGACAGGCCTTTCATACAGCGAACCCGCTCCGCACAACTTTTCATTCAACTCCCCGCAGGGAGCCTGTCCCAACTGCAAGGGATTGGGTTTTGTCAACGTAATAGACCGCGAAAAGATTATGCCCGATATGGGATTGTCTATCTATCAAGGCGGTATCGTACCGTTGGGTAAGTATAAGAAGTCGCTCATCTTTGCCCAGATCGAGGCTATTTGCGAAAAATACGAGGTATCGTTGAAGACCCCTTTGCGCGACGTTCCGGACGATGCGCTCAATGATATACTCAACGGGACTGACGAGCGTCTGGTTTTGAAAGATGTCTCTATCGGGACGTTGAACTATTTCCACCGTTTCGAGGGATTGATAAAATACATCGAGATGCAGCAACAGGCCGATTCGTCGGCCTCTGCCCAGAAGTGGGCCGAACAGTTCGTTACCACCGTTACCTGTCCGCAATGCAACGGGCAGCGGTTGAATCAGGAGGCTCTCCATTTCCGGTTGGACGGCCTCAATATTGCGCAGTTGGCACAGATGGATATCCACTCGCTGTATCAATGGCTCGATGGGTTGGAGCTTCGGTTATCCTCCAAGCAATCGATTGTCGCTGCCGAGATATTGAAAGAGATTCGCAACCGGTTACGTTTCCTGATCGATGTCGGGTTGGAGTATCTCTCCCTGAACAGGCCTACGGCCACTCTATCGGGCGGCGAAAGCCAGCGCATCCGGTTGGCCACGCAGATCGGTTCGCAACTGGTCAATGTCCTCTATATATTGGATGAGCCCAGTATCGGGTTGCACCAACGCGATAATCAGCGTTTGATAAAATCGTTAAAGCAGTTACGCGATTTGGGAAATTCCGTGGTGGTGGTCGAACACGACAAGGAGATGATGCTTTCTTCCGATTATGTCATTGATATGGGTCCTCGTGCCGGACGTTTGGGGGGAAAAGTGGTTTTTGCCGGAACACCTGCCCAGATGTTGAAAACCGATACCTTGACGTCGGCCTATCT
>CASGEW010000038.1:8686-28710 GCA_949300615.1 uncultured Bacteroidales bacterium | reverse complement strand
AGATTCTTCCATCGAAAAGCCCCGTTGTCGGGAATAAACACGACGTTGGTCGTCGCCGATCTTCCCGACCATAAAATAACTTGATTGCGGATGTGCTATCATCAGACCGGTTACGGATGAACTGGGATGCAGTGCACCGTTTTCTGTGGGGAATATACCAATCTGCTCAAAATGTAACAGTTGATTCATCTCTTTTATAAGGGACTGGTCCGGGAGCGAAGGATAGCCTACCGCCGGGCGTATCCCCTGGTATTTTTGTTGCAACATCCGTTCTGGTTCTAATGCCTCGTTCGGAACATATCCCCAGAAGTCGGTTCGGATACGGTAATGCAACAGTTCGGTGGCGGCTTCAACAATTCTGTCAGATAGAGATTGAAGTAAAATAGCCTGATAATTATCTCCCTTACGCTGCTGCTCTTCGATTAATTCTTCAAATTCTATTCCTGTGGTTACGGCAAATGAGCCGATGTAGTCGGTAATGCCAGATGAGGCAGGCGCCACAAAATCGGACAAAGAGAGCAGGGGAATTTTTTCGTTTTCTTTTACAGATTGTTGCCGTAAACAGGGGATGGTGATATTTTCTTCGGGCAGAACAATGTTTTGTCCGTCGCTGTTAGCTTTCGAGAAACGGTAAACGGCTTTTATCTGGATTTGTTTGTTTTGCTCCAAGGCATCTAAACACCGCGAAGCCTCTTTGTACAGTTGCATGGCTTCTGAGGCTTTGGCCCGTTTACTTTCATCGAAAGAGGCCAGCCAGGAGGCTTTGCAATGGTCGCAACCGTGCAGGAAGGCGATGGACGAGAATTCGCCGCTTAATCGCCATGTATTAAAGAAATACTTCCAATTTATAAATTTACGAACCTCTTTTATAGATATTTCATTGTAAATATGTAATCCTTCTTGTCGAGGAATAACAGGCGTGTAATTTGACCAGTCAATGGAGATTTTTCGTTTTTCGGCTTCTTCTAATGGTAGGAGGTGAATATTTTCTCCGACAGATTGTCTTAGCTGTTCCTGGTCGGTTCTTAGTTTTGTGAGATAAGTTTCGCGACTTTCCGGATTCATTAAGGTTGCGGCAATGATGGGATTCTGCGAGGCATCCTTGACATGGATAACCGGACCGTCGTAACGGGGAGCAATTTTTACCGCCGTGTGCAAATCGCTGGTTGTAGCCCCTCCGATCATGAGTGGGATGGTTAGGCGAGCTTTTTGCATTTCGTCGGCAATGGAACACATCTCTTCCAACGACGGGGTGATAAGGCCGCTTAGTCCTACAAAATCTACCTTTTCGTCGATGGCTTTTTGGACAATCTCGTTCGTGGGAACCATTACTCCCATATCTATCACTTCGAAATTGTTGCAAGCCAGTACCACGGCAACAATATTTTTCCCGATGTCGTGCACATCGCCTTTTACGGTGGCCAGCAGAAATTTTCCCGCGGTGGTAGATTTTTTTGAATCTTTTTCCGCTTCGATGAACGGTTGTAGAATAGCAACGGCCTGTTTCATGGTACGGGCTGTCTTTACCACTTGGGGCAGGAACATTTTTCCTGCTCCGAAAAGTTCGCCGACACGGTTCATCCCTTTCATCAAAGGCCCGTCTATAATTTTGACAGCTTTTCCGTATTGTCGTATGGCAGCGTGGAGGTCTTCTTCCAATGTGTCTGACCGGCCTTTTATTAATGCCTGTTGCAGTCGTTCGTCCAAGGAGAGGGTTGCCCATTCGTCTGTTCTCCCGGCAGACGAGTCGTTTTTCGTCTCTTTTAATTTTTCTGCCAAAGCAATCAGCCGTTCGGTCGCGTCTTCTTTACGATTGAAAAGAACATCTTCCATCACGGTTAAGGTGTCGGCTGGAATGTCGGAATAGGTAACCGAAGAGGAGGGATTGACGATACCCATATCCATACCGGCAGCGATGGCATGGTACAGGAATACCGCGTGCAGAGCCTCGCGTATATAATTATTCCCCCGGAAAGAGAACGACAGGTTGCTTACCCCGCCGCTCACTTTTGCTCCCGGCAGGTTCTCTTTTATCCAGCGGGTGGCCCGTATGAAATCTACTCCATAGTTGAGATGATCCTCTATGCCGGTGGCAATGGCCAAGACATTTGGGTCGAAGATAATGTCGTTCGGGTCTATTCCGGCTTGTTGTACCAGCAGGTTGTAGGCTCGTCGGCAGACCTCTATTTTCCTTTCAAACGTGTCTGCTTGCCCTTTTTCGTCGAAGGCCATCACGACGATAGCCGCACCCAGCTGTTTTATCATGCGGGCGTGTTCGAGAAAAACGGTTTCTCCCTCTTTCAAGGAGATAGAATTGACTATGGATTTTCCCTGAATACATTTTAATCCCGATACGATAACCTCCCATTTGGAGGAATCGACCATGATGGGGAGACGGGCAATATCGGGTTCGGAAGCTATCAGATTCAGGAAATGAATCATCTCCTGTCGTGCGTCAAGCATGGCATCGTCCATGTTTATATCCAGAATCTGAGCACCGTCTTCAACCTGTTGCCGTGCAATTTGCAATGCTTCGTCGTATTTTTTTTCTTTGATTAACCGCAGGAATTTCCGTGAACCGGCCACGTTGCAACGTTCACCGACGTTGACAAAGTTTTTTTCAGGGGAGACTTCCAGCCGTTCCAGTCCGGATAGTTGTAACGAGGTTTTGCGCGGTACCGGTTTACGCACGACCGCATCTTGGATGAGGGCTTGGTACCGTCCGATATGGTCGGGAGTGGTGCCACAACACCCGCCGATGATGTTTACCAAACGTTCGTCGATGTACTCTTTTATTTGGGCAGCCATGGTTTCAGGTGTTTCGTCGTATTCTCCGAAACGGTTGGGCAATCCGGCATTGGGGTAGGCACTGATGTAGTACGGGGCGGTTTCAGACAACTGTTTCAAGAACGGTTTCATGTCGCGCGCTCCGAATGAACAGTTCAGACCTACTGAAAGAATCTCTGCATGGTCGATGGAGGTCAGGAATGCATCGAGAGTTTGTCCCGATAAGGTGCGCCCTCCGCGGTCAGATAGTGTTACCGACAGCATGATAGGAACTGTACATTGCGTTGCTTGCATAGCCTCTTGCGCTGCATACAAGGCCGCTTTGGCGTTCAAGGTGTCGAAGATGGTTTCTATCAACAACAAATCTACCCCACTTTCCAGAAGGGCGATAATCTGTTCCTGGTATGAGGCGACCAGGTCGTCGTATGTAAGGGCCCGGAATGCCGGGTCGTTTACGTCAGGAGATATGGAGCAGGTCTTGTTGGTCGGGCCGATCGATCCGGCAACGAAGCGTGGTTTGGAAGGATTGGCTTTCGTATATTTTCGAGCGGCCTCTTTGGCCAGTTCGGTAGCTCTTTTATTGATTTGGCTTACGTACGACTGCATCTGGTAATCGCTCATCGATACGGATGTAGCGTTGAACGTGTTGGTCTCTATGATGTCGGCGCCGGCGTTCAGGTAGGCCTCGTGTATTTGAATGATGATTTCGGGTTTGGTAAGGCACAACAGGTCGTTGTTTCCTTTCAATTGAACCGGAGAGTCTGTAAATAAATTTCCTCGATAATCCTCTTCGGTCAGGTTGTACCGTTGAATCATCGTTCCCATTGCGCCGTCCAATATCAGGATGCGTTGCTTTAAAAGCTCTTTTATCATTGATCTTTTCGTTAAATCTGCGACAAATGTAATAAAAATAGCCGATATGAATCAATAATTTGTCTCTTGTATGGGAGGAGATGAAGAAAACCTGAATTGTAAGAATTGCAGCAAGGTGTAATCCCTAAAATTCAGGTTTTATAGCTAAGTAGAGAAAGAAATTTTATTCTTTACTTCGATACTTCGTTCAATGTTTTGCTGGCTTTTTCAACCATTTCTCGCCACGGTTGTGTAGAGTCGTTGGCGTTCATGCTTCGGATTTCTGCCAATACCTTTTCCAATTCGGCGATGTCTTTGTTTTCAGCTCTTAAAGCACGTGTTTTTTCAGCGGCTTCAATTCCGTCTATCAATCGTTCAAAACGGATGGATGAACGGCAATAGGGATATACCAGGTAAGTGTCGCCCGAGCTCCAATTTCCGAAACGGGAGTCGCTCGCCGGATTTTCTTGCCATGAGTTGTAAGCCCAACGCAACATCCCGTCGAAATCCCAAGCTAAGCCGTACCATCCCAGCAGTTCTGCTTCAAAGGGATGGGAGAAGGTAAAGGTGTTGGGGAAATAGGGCCCGCAGCAGACATAGAATGTTGTGTTGAAACCTTCTGCTCGACGGGAAACGATATCTTCATGGTCCACTTTTTGTTGCATGGCTACGCAAACATCCCGCATCATGGTGTAACGTTTATAGGAGTGGTGGTTGTCAGCCAGAGCAAATCCCATTTCGGGAGCACACTTTTCCAATACTTTCACCGCAGCATCCATTGCTTCGGGAGCGCGTTCGTCCATGGCGATGTTGGTAATACCCAACCAACCCTTTTCGCTGAGGTGTTGTTTGAAATCTTTGAGGAACGGTTCCCACATTTTTGCAAACATCGGTTTCCCGGGTTCTGCTACCACGGTGATTTTTTTGTTTTCCTTTTCGTCGAAATAATCCAGTTCACAGTTCCACGGCACCATCGAGTAACAGTTGATCATTTGGTTGATTCCGATAGAGAGCATCGTTTCAACCCAACGGTCGAAAACCGTATAATCGTAACTCCAAGTACCATCCGCTTTGAGCGTCCATTTGATCATATCTTCATAAGCATCGTAGCATTGGTGGTTCCACGGGTCTTTGTTCAGATTTACGGTAATGACCTTTTGTCCGGCATCGGCCAGCATTTTCATTAACGGTTTGAGCGCTTCAAAGTGGTCATCGCTCCACATTTCCAGGCCCTGAGCTCTTGCTACGGATGAAGGATGTTGCCACAAATCCAGGTGGTATGCCCATTTGTCGGGGGTTTTCAAGGTACGGTCTATGACTTCTAATTCCAACGGCAGGCGAATTTTCCCAAAGCCATTGTGGCTCACTTCAATCTCTGTGGAGTAGATACCTGCCTCTGCATTTTGCGGTACAGATATGGTAATCCATACCGGACGTGTCGTTTGGGCAGCCATATCGAAACGGGAAAGCGAATCGAGCATATCGGGAACGATGATATGAGGAGCTCCTTTTTTGAAATTAGGCGTATTGGGGTCTGCTATGGTATAGCGGACAAAACGGGCTTGTGCGATGGATGCGGGCATTTTGGCACCGTCAGAGGTAAACTCTGTGATTTTACATTCCACTCCGTCGGCTCCTTGGGCTGTCCAGAGCAGAGCCTGGGCAGATACCCGTTCGCCTTTCCATCCAGATACTCGGAGTGTTTTGGTATCGAGCGTTTGGGGAACTTCGCTACGGGAATATCGTTGATTGATATCTCCCCAGGCGCCTTGTAGTTTTTTATCTACTTTCCCCCAAGCGGCCAACGCCTCTTCGGTAAGGGGTGTAGGATCTTCCGGTTCAGTAAACGTCTCTACGGGAATGTACTCCTTACAACTGGCGATAGATACAGCAACCAGCAGCAAGGTGAAAATTTTACGGGTAAGTTTCATACTTGTATGATTTTAATGTTTATAGATGAAAAGGTTGGGTTAATTTGGTCTTGTCATAATATTTGTTTCAGCACTTCAATAGACAAAAATACAAAAAATATTCAATTCCCTGCTAAAAAGGGTTCTTGTTTCAGTTAATGTCGGTATTCTTTTGTTTGTGTATCTCGATTGCCGTTATAAATATGGGGTAATCTCAAAGAACTATAAGGATTTGAAAAAGTACGGGACGAATATCGAAAGGAGAATTTATTGGCATTTTTTCCGTATCTTTACGCACAGAAAAGGCAATATAAGATGGTAGAATTAGGTAAATACAATACGTTACGTGTCGTAAAGATATTGGATTTCGGGGTTTACCTGGATGGTGGTAGTTCAGGAGAGATACTATTACCCTCGCGTTATGTTCCGGAATCGTGCCAAGAAGGCGATTCAATCGTGGTATTTGTGTGCCTCGATTCGGAAGATCGGTTGATAGCAACCACGCAACGTCCATACGCACAAGTAGGAGAGTTTGCCTTGTTGCGGGTAAATGCCGTGAACCGGTACGGCGCTTTTTTGGATTGGGGTTTGATGAAGGATATTTTAGTTCCATTCAGAGAACAAAAGACATCCATGCAGCCCGGACGCAGCTATTTGGTTTATATCTATGTGGATCATGCAACAAATCGGATTGTGGCATCGGCCAAGATAGAGAAATTCCTCGACAATACGCCACCGGACTACTTGCACAACCAGGAGGTCGATTTAATTGTCGATCGTCAAACTGATTTAGGTTACAAGGTAATTATTAATAACCTGCATAGCGGCATTGTATATCACAATGAGATCTTTTGCCGGATGGACAAAGGAGCCCGGATGAAAGGTTATATCAAGCAGATTCGGCCAGATGGCAAGATTGATGTTTCGTTGCAACCTTTGGGTTATGCCTACATCGATTCGTTAGCTCCTAAAATCATGGAGGCGTTGGCAAAAAACGGAGGGGTGTTGCCCTTATCCGACAAATCGTCGTCCGACGAGATTGCGGCCTATTTTTCTTGTAGTAAAAAAAGTTTTAAAAAGGCGATAGGAGCTTTGTACAAAGAACGGAAAATTTCCATATACGAAGATCGTATAGAATTGAATCAATAATCCTTCTGAGTCAAAAGATTGTCGGCCCGTAAGAGTGTTCTTGCGGGCTGTTTTTATAATATCTTGTTTGTTAAGAAATAAAGCGCTATTTAAAGAACTTTTTTATATACCTGTTGTTTTACTATGTGTAACTAACCTACATTTTGTAAGAGTTAACACAATTATTAGGTTTAACAATTAAATAAAAAAGTCATGAAACGATTGTTATTGACAACAGCACTTGTACTGGGAAGTGCGGTGCTTTTTGCACAGAATTACGACAAAGGAGAAGTAAAACGGTTAATGAATTTCTTGCAACAACCTTCGGCAAAAGGCGATACCAATGCCGCCCGTTTGGAGATTTCAAGCATCAATTCACCCTCTACATGGAAAGGGGTAACTTGGGAAAATGGCCATGTGGCTACGATTAAATGGGACAATAAGGAGTTGGCCGGGATGTTGGACGTGAGCGGTTTTTCAGGATTAACTTCTATCGATTGCTCCCGCAATCAACTTACGGCAATTTTGCTGACAAGTTGCGAAGCAGTAAAAGAGGTGAATGTAAGCCGCAACTTATTGACGAAAATGGATTTAACCGGATGTCTGAGCCTTTCAAATCTGAATTGTTACAAAAATCGGTTGACAGAATTGCTGCTGCCGGCTCCAACCCAATTGAAAAAGTTGAACTGTTCTAACAACTATTTTATTAATTTGGATGTAAACGGCATTACTACCTTGGAATGGTTGAATACGCAGGGGTGCCATCTGGAATCATTGAATATAGATAGTTGTACCAATCTGAAAACGCTCTATGCCGGATACAATAAATTGGGTAGTATTACCATGTCAAATGCACCAAAACTGGCCAATGTCAATGTAGATAATAACAGTATCAACACTTTGATTATTTCCAATATGCCAGGGTTGGTTAATTTTTATTGCAGCGACAACAACATGGTTACGCTCGATATTATGAACTGTTCATCATTGATGGATGTGGTATGTTCTTATAACAACTTGACAACATTGAGCTTGAACGGTTGTGATCGTATTATTTATGTCGATTGTTCGTATAACGATTTAACTCAGCTGAATTTGAGCAATCGTTCGTTCCTGCAACGGGTTCTTTGCGACCATAATCAGCTGACCATGTTGGATGTTTCGTTCTGTCCCAGCCTGACCTATGTGAATTGTCGGGTAAACTTTATTACCGATTTACGTACGGCCGGAGACGACAACCTGCAAATGGTTGCTTGCCAGTGGAACTATTGATTTAGGGTAGGAGAATTTATATAAAAAGAGCCCAGCTCCTTGCGGAGCTGGGCTCTTTTATTAAGTTGTTATTCTTTTTTGTTTTGCAATTTGCGTACGAAAAAATCGTACATTCGGCCCACCTCGTAATCGGAACCTAAACTGTGTGTTCTTCCCGGCATATAGAGTTGTTCAAATGGTTTGTTGGCTTTTATTAAGGCGTTGACCACCTGCAAAGAAGAAATAGGATCTACGTTGTCATCCAATTCTCCATTGATGATCAGTAAATCTCCTTTTAAAAGATGGGCATTATCCACGTTTGACGATCTGCTGTACGATTCGTCGATGGGATATCCCATCCACTGCTCGTTCCACCACATCTTATCAACGCGATTGTCATGGCAACCGCAGAATGAAACGGCCGCTTTGTAGAAATCGTTGTGGAATAGCAGAGCTGCCATTGCGTTCTGTCCTCCTGCCGACCATCCGTAAATGCCTACACGCGACAGGTCCATATACGGATAACGTTCTGCCGCAGCTTTCATCCAACATATCCGATCGGGGAATCCTGCATCTTTGAGGTTCTTCCAGCAGACATCGTGGAAGGCTTTGGAGCGGTTGTTTGTACCCATACCATCTATTTTAACGACGATAAATCCCAATTCTGCCAGGGGAGAGATATACCAGTCGAACGCAGAAAAGTTTTTATTAACGAAGGAGTCGTGCGGGCCTGCATAAATATCTTCGATAACGGGGTATGATTTGGACGGATCGAAATGAGAAGGTCGAAATATTATCCCCCAGATTTCGGTCTTCCCGTCACGTCCCAATGCACAGAAAGGTTCTGGTTTCTGCCACCCCTCTTTTAACAAGTCGTCGATATCGCACTTTTCGAGTGTTGCCAGTATGCGGCCATCTTTGGCATCCCGTAACAGGCTTACAGGAGGAACATCGGGCTGTGAACAGACATCGACAACGTAGGTGCGGTCGGGAGAAAACGACAACTGGTGATTTCCCTTTTCGGGGGTAAGGCAGGTGAGATTTTTTCCGTCGAAATTAACTTTAAAATAGTGCAGGTTGTAAGGGTCTTCTTTTTTAGACTTTCCGGATCCCAGAAAATAGATGGCTCGATTCTCTTCATCAACTTCCAACACCTCTCTTACAACCCATTCTCCTTGGGTTATTTGATGTTTTATATGCCCATTTGTACCGTCCACCAGATAGAGATGCCGCCATCCGTCGCGTGGGGATATCCAGATCATCTCCTTCCCATCGTCGATATCATATCTGAAAAGTTTGTTGTATTCGATAAAGGTATCGGATGTCTCTTCTATTAAATGGCGGATATTTCCATCGGCGACTGAAACCTCGGCAACGATATACCGTTGGTGCCCTCGTTGGTTGTATTCAAACGTAAATCCCCGGCTGTCTTTACGCCACCCGGTAAATCGTAAAAAATATTGTTGCTGGTAGGGTTGTAGGTTTAGATTGATCTCTTTTTTTGTTTCTATGTCTATCAATACTGGTAATTGGATGGGAAGTTGATCTCCCGGTTTGGCATAATTTCGCCATTGCAACAACCCTTGAAGTTGCGATTTGGGGGCCGATTCTATCAGAGGGATACGTCGTGTGTTCACTTCTCGGGTTTTGATGGCTGCCAGGTATTTGGAGTTGGGCGACCATACGAAAGATTCGTACGAAAAACCGGGGGCGGCGTCGAACGTGAGTTGGAAAGTTTCCCCATTATCCAAACTATTGTCTGTTAAATAGAGGTTTCCATCTTTGAGAGATACTCGCCATTTTTTGTCCGGTGAAATCGGATCACGCAAATTATCGACATCTTTGGCGGTAACATCTTTCTTCGTATTTAAGGAGTCTTTCGGGAGGATTTTTATTTGAGCATCTAGTTCTTCTTTACTGGGAAAACTCAATTTTTCTCCGGAACGACCATTTATCAAACAATAGTAATCTCCCGTACGGGTATGGTTCTGATACCAGAACCATACGGAATTTTCTATCCAGTTGGGTTTTACGGCATCGTTGTACACTTTCTTCGGACGACTCCTCCATTCATCCAAGAGCTCTTTGTCTACGTTCATTTGTGCAAGGAGGGATTGGCTTGCGGTTGTGAACGATAGAGCAACTACAAGTGTTGTGAAAAATCGTTTCGTTTTTTTCATCATTTAAAGACGTTTTGCTGTCAGAATTAACAGCCGCTTTTTTATCAGTGATCAGATATGATCACTTTTTTAGACAACTTTATTTAAACCTGGAAACATATTTAATTCTTATAGCTGTTGTAGGACACAATATCTTCTATGTCTTTTCTTTTTTTTGTGCGCAACTCTTGTGCCGAGTAGCCGATAACGATGTCTAATATGGGGCGTTTGGAGGAAGGGATATTCAGTATCTCTTTTATCTTTTTTTCGTTGAACCATCCCAATATGCAGGAGCCTAATCCTTCGGCATGGGCTGCTAAACAGATATGTGCGGCGACAATTCCGATGTCGATGTGCGGGAAATGTTTGTTTTTTACCCAGCTGCCGAATCCTGCCGACAGATTGGCCTGTTCTTCCACAATAACGATGTGTATCGGTGCTTGTTTGGTAAAATGGTTGATACTGAGTATCCGGTTGGCGGTGGCGTCGGCTACGCGATTTTTAATTTCCGGATCATCTATAACAATAAATTTCCACGGTTGCGAATTGCATGCCGATGGTGCCAAGCGGGCAGCTGCCAATATCCGGTCGAGTTTCTCTTTCTCAACGGGGCGGGATGCATCGAACGCTCTATCGCTTTGCCTGGATGACACAAATTCTAAAAAGTCCATATGTTTATAGGGTATATTTCATCATCTTACTGATGTATTTGCCGATAATATCGAATTCCAGATTGACAACAGATCCTTCCTTTATTTGGTGGAAATTGGTGTGTTCAAACGTGAAAGGAATGATGGCCACTTGGAAGCTGTTGTCTTTTGAATTGCATACGGTCAGGCTGACTCCATTTACGGTAACCGAACCTTTTTCAACGGTCATGTACCCCTGTTTGGCTTTTTCTTTATCAAAAGCATACTCGAAAGTATAGTACCAGCTCCCGTCAGCTTCGGCCCTTTCTGTACAACGGGCGGTCATATCTACATGGCCTTGTACGATATGTCCGTCCAAACGTCCGTTCATGGGCATACTTCTTTCCAGATTCACTTTATCTCCGACTTTTAGTAATCCCAAATTACTCCGTTCCAGCGTCTCTTTGATAGCAGTCGTGGTAAAGGTATCACCGTCTATGCTGACAACAGTTAGGCATACACCGTTATGGGCAATGCTTTGGTCTATTTTCAGTTCGTTGGTGAAAGAGCATTGCATGGTGATGTGTAAATTCCCTTGATCCGGTTTTAATGCAACGATGGTTGCTGCTTCTTCTACAATTCCAGAAAACATATTCTTATTTTTTATGTAAATATTCTTTTTTGATTTTTCAAAGGTACGAAAAATCTGTCGTATTAAACATTTTCTTTTTATAGCTATACTAAATTTAGTAAAAACAGTATGGGATAGTTTATAATTTCCCATATAATAAGGAGGATACTTAATCTGTTTGTGGAAATATAAAAATAAAAAAACAAGTAAATCATAGCATAATATAAGCAAGAAATCTGTATATTTGAGTAGTGCTAATATCCGTCAAATTCGTGCTATGGAAATAACATTGCCTAAACGAGGAAATAAAAAAGAGAGAATCATATTACGATCCCCTAAAAGCATTGTTGTCATAGGTGCCAACGGGGCCGGGAAAAGTCGTTTCGGACAAGAGATAGAACTTTCATATCCAGAACGATCCTTTCGTATGTGCGCTGAAAGTGCGCTGAATATAAAGTTAAACCAGCCTTCCCTGTCCGGTAGCGTATCGAAGTTGTATTTAGGCCGTATGGCCGACAGGCAGCTGATGGATACCTCGATAGACGTTTCTCCCTATATTACCGAGTTTGAACAACTGTTATACCTGCTTCAACACGAGGAGTTCGAGAGCCTTATAGCATTGAAAAACAAGTTATCCACAAACAAGACGGCCCGGCCGTCGAAGACAAAACTGGATAAAACCCAAAAGATATGGGAAGAGCTGTTCCCGCATAGCCGTTTGAAAAGAGAAGGCGAAAAAATTTTTGTTTTGAATACCGACCATCCCGGTTCGTATAATGCGTTGGAGATGAGCCAGGGGGAGAAAGTCGCATTTTATTTGATCGCATCGGCGCTGTATGCTCCTGAACAGGCCATTATTTTAGTCGAAGACCCGGAAATCTACCTGCACCGCTCCATAATGAATGTGATATGGAATAAGATAGAACAGATACGACAGGATTGTGTGTTTGTTTATATGACGCATGACATTGAGTTTTCTTCTTCTCGCGATGATAGTATTCGGGTGTGGGTAAAATCGTTCGATATTGCAAACCGCTCTTTCGACTATGAATTGATTGCTAATTCGGATCTGTTGCCTGAGGAGATCTATCTGGAATTGTTGGGCAGCCGTAAGCCCGTTTTGTTTATTGAGGGGACAGACTATTCCAGCATTGATATCAAATTATATCCCTATATATTTCCCGATTATACGGTCAAGCCGTTGGGAGGTTGTACAAAAGTGATAGAAACGACTAAGGCGTTTAACGAAATGAAACTGTTCCATCACCTGGATTCAAAAGGCATTGTCGATAGAGACCGACGTACACAACAAGAGATAGATTATTTGCGTACGCGAAATATCTATGTGCCGGATGTGGCAGAGGTTGAAAACCTGTTGATGTTGGAAGATGTAGTAAAGACCGTAGCCCGTAGAATGTTACTGGATGAGGCTTCTGTTTTCGAGGCGGTTAAGAAAAATGTCCTCTTATTGTTTGATAAGGATGTCGAATCGCAAGCGCTATTGCATACCCGGCATCGTATAAGGCGAGAATTGGAGTATATGATCGACCGTCGTTTGTCCAGCATAGAAGAGTTGTCTGAACACATCGACACACTGACGGACAACATCGACTGCCGCGGTGTATATGACGCTATCTGTCAGGAATTCAGAAAGTATATAACGGATGAAAATTATGAGGCTGTTTTACGCGTCTATAACCAAAAAGGGATGTTACCGCAAAGTCGGGTGATGCAGTTGTGCGGTTTGGCAAGCAAAGAAAAATATTTAAGCTTTATCATATCCGTTTTAAAGGAGAATAAAGAAGATGCCCGTTGTATTCGCAAAGCGATACAAAAATGTTTCGGGCTATCGTAATTTATATGGATTGTATATGTTGAAATTATGGATCGACGCAGCGCGTCCTCGAACTTTACCTGTTTCTGTGGGCCCGGTAGTCGTAGCGGCGGCATACGCATGGTATTTTGAGGTGTTTCATCCCGTTATTGTTTCGGTATGTGTAGTGTTTGCTCTGTTGGCACAGATTGCCTCCAATTTCGCCAATGACTATTTTGATTATAAGAAAGGTGCGGACAGGAGTGACCGGGTAGGCCCCAGACGAGCAGTGGCTTCGGGGGACATTTCTCCTCAGAAAATGTTGAAAGCTACTCTTTTCACTCTGTTCCTGGCATGTGCTATCGGCAGTACGTTGATCTATTATGGCGGATGGTGGTTGATTATTGCGGGAGCATTAATCGCATTGTTTGCTATGGCTTATTCTGCGGGGCCCTATCCGTTGGCCTATCACGGATTGGGAGATGTTACCGTTTTTATCTTTTTTGGATTGGTGGCTGTCGATTTGACCTATTTCATCCAAGCCGGAGAGGTAAACGGTGCTATTATTGCGGGAGGAGCTGCTATCGGATTACTATCGGTAAACGTCCTGTTGGTCAATAATTACCGGGATATGGAGGCAGATAAAATTTCAGGTAAACGAACAACAGTCGTATTGTTTGGTCGAAATTGGGCCAAATGGACTTATTTGATTAACGGAATAGTTGCCATTGTACTTACCTCTTTCGTTTGGGAGAAAGATTTTCTTTTCTTTGTGCCGCTCATATATTTGATCTTTCATCTCTCTACCTGGAATAAATTGATTAAAAGGAGAGGGGTTGACCTAAATCCTGTTTTAGGCATGACGGCTCGTAATCTGTTTATATTTACAATCTTAGTTTGTGTCAGCTTGTGTTATGCCAGATGGGCTGGAATATAGTTTTGTCGGGAAAAGAAAAAGTTTCAAATCATATAAAAAAGAAATGGTTGTCATCACGACAACCAATCTCTGTTAACCTTAAATCTAATACTATGAAAAACACATTGCAAATATACGAACATTATATGTTATATAACATATAACCTGTAATAAATTTCTTTATATTATATTTTTTTTGCATATATAGAAATATATGTAAAAATATTTAAGATTTAAATGACTTTATTGGAGCTCATACACCTGAGAAACGATTTTTTGTACCTGTATGCTGTCGAAATTTGGAATTACAAGGTCCGCTTTCCCTTGTAATTGTTCCGGAGGATTGGTTGTTGATAAAGCGACAATCTTCATGTGGGCTCTGCGGGCGGCTTCGAGTCCGGCAAAAGAGTCTTCAAATACAATACAAGCAGAGGGGGCTTTGTTTAGATCTTGTGCAGCAAGCAGAAAACATTCTGGATGAGGTTTCCCTACGGAGATTCTGTCGGCAGTAACAATAGAATTGAAAATGTGTTCTAATTTTAAGCGGGAAATAACCGATGCTACCTTTTTGCTGTCCGAGCTGGTTACCAACGCTATCGGATATCCGTTCCTTTTCAGTTGTTCGATAAATGTTAAAGCCCCCGGTATCGGAAGATAATCCATGGTTTGCTCAAAATCGGAGCACTCTTGTATAATTTGTTGTTGTATCTCGATCGGGTAATTATAAAAATATTTTTCGAGAATCGCTTTCAAGGTATTTCCTTTGATGATAGCCGGAAAATTTTCTATCGGGATACGGTATTTTTGAACGGCATTGTTCCAGAATTGATCATAACAGGGTTCTGAGTCTATTATTACTCCGTCTAAATCGAATAGGAAGGCTTTATCGTCGTATTCCATATTTATCAGAATTTTTATAAATAAAGCTGACATTGAAACAATATCAGCTTTGTATAAAAAATATTGGGATTGGGTGTTATTAATAGCGTTCGTTGAAAGGGTCGTCGTTATTCATATCCATGTCGTTGAAACCTTCGTCGTCCAATTCTGTCGGATCGAATTCTTCGTCTCCGTAAAAACTTTCGTCCAACAAGTCTGTTCCCGAGTTGTTTTTTTCAAAATCATCGAATGAGATGGTTTGAGCAGGTGCTTGCCCCACAGACTTGATACATACCGGTTTTTCCAAATTCTTACCTGGAATGATTTCCCGAAGCTCCATAAAGAAGGCTCGTTCTGTCAGGTTGTCAAAGACAAAAAGCATACGTTGTTTTTCTTCATCCAACAGTTCGCTGAGTCGGGTTCGGTCCATTACCCATGAATCGACATCCGAACTGGTATCCATTTCGACCAAGGTGATTTCCGTCTTTTTTTCCCAATCTTCATCGCAGATAAAGAATGAAGTAATTTGGTCTTTGGTATAATTGACTGAATCGAGAATAACATTTTGTAAATCTAAAAATGTAGCTTCCGAATCGATCGTGATTTCCCGTGAAAAATTATCAACCTCGTCTGATAAAATTAAAAACCTGTAAATCATAATTGTTCCGTTTGTTTTCGAAGATAAAACGATTTGTTTTATCCGGTAACATTCATTGTGTAAAAATAATCATTTATATCTATCTGCGAAAATTATGGAAGGAAAATAAATCGTGTATCGGCAAAATAGGATAGAAGAGTAGTTTAGTTGTTTGTATTGTCTGAACAGACAAAAAGGGAAATATCCCTTTTGTAGAGGTATTGGATCATTCCCTTTATATTGTTTGTATAAAAAAACAGAATCCGGGAAAAGGCTTATAAATGGACCTCTTTCCGGATTCCGGATCGGATGTCTTTATTCGGTTAAAATTTATATCCGAGGGTAAATAAGAAAGAGTTTGTTTTTGTTTTTAGGTCTGCTCTTTCCGGGAAAATAATTTGCGTATTTCCGCTGAACAACGGAGAGAATGCGTAGAGGTAGCTGTTGTTATTCCGATGTACATAAGCAGCATCGGTATAGAATCGCCCGAATCTATATCCTAATCCGAAGGTATAATATTGGGTACCTTTATCCAAATAGTATTGGGTTGTAACCCCTTCGGTAGAGGCTATTTCTATGGGATAATCCAATACTTTCGCCTTGATCGGGGATAGTTGGTTGGCATACCCGGCTCTTAAACTGAACTGGGGGGTAACGCGCAATTCTCCTCCTAATTTAAATGTGTGTCCGGCTTTCATATCCTCTTTTATCCAGCTGTTTTCATCCGGATATCCAAAATAGTCGTCGTTCAGCTCCATATTTTGATAACCGGTATATTCATAATCGAAACTGATAATTCCTTTCTTGCCGATAACAAATGCAGTACTTGCCAAAAAACGCCAAGGGGTTTGGAGGGAATAGTTATACCTTCCTGTCGGAGTGGAGGCATTTCCCGATACAAGGTTTCCCTGAGTATCATAATCGATTCCGTAAAAATCTACTCCTGCCCCGTAATCATAGGTCATGTCATAAAAAGTGGGAGTATGGAATGCGAAACCAAGACGCCAGAAACTGGTGGGAAGTAAAATGGTCCCAAATTTGAAGTTAAAACCCGTACCACTTGTCGAAAGGGCAGTACGCAAATCGAAGTCGCCTCTGCTCCCGTTCGGGACGTGCGTCCAATCGATATACTCTTTGTAGGAGGTGTTGAGCTCGTAATGCAGGTCCATTACGCCGATACCCAATCCGAAATATGCAATATCCAAAATATTTCCTCCTACGTTGAAGGAGTATTCGTCGATGCGCCCTTTTTCTGTAACAAACAGGTCTGCATTACCCATACCTCCGTTGGCATAATCCAAAACGCCGCCATAAAGATTGTCTCCACCGGCAGGCCCGATCAAGTAAGATTCATATCCCAATACACTTAGCCACGGTTGTGTATTATAGGGGTTATAGTTGTCTGTTATAGCTAAATCGGAAACCGGGATACCGTCTGTCTTGACTGCAATATAGTCGGATATGGATGAGCGTATGTCGTTGTATCCGGCTTTGTATTTACGATTGAAAGATTTCAGCCGATTGTAAGCAAAGCCTATGTTGATGTTGTTGAGATAATCGTTTTTGTTGGTTCGGAAAGTTGCAACATAGCCGATATTATCAAATGTAAATTGGAATTTATTGTCTTTGAGAGAACCAAACGACGAGGTGGATGTTTGTGCTTTTGTATTGGATAAATTGATAGTTGCCGCTACTTCCGAGTTTCGGAATACTCCTATCCCGGCAGGATTCTGCGAGAAGGTGGAAATATCTCCTCCCAATGCGCCAAAAGCACCTCCCATACTCATGTAGCGGGCTGTCCCCCGCAGATCGTGTTGTGAATATTTTAATGCATCCAATTCTCCTTGGGCAAATAGTGGAACAGTACAAAAAGCTATTCCTATTGAAAATAGAATACGTTTCATCTCTTCTTTGTATTATATTAATTTATATATAACAAAACATAGATAATAATTGTCGAGAACATTCTGGACGGTTATTATCTATGTTCGGGCTTTTTATTTCTATCTGGAACGGCTTCTTCCACCGGAATTACCGGTTCCTACATTTCCGCCAGAGCTACGTCCTCCGGTTCTTGCCGGAGCGGATATCGTACTTCTGCTGGAACCTGATGAACTTCTATTATTATACGTCGATGTACTTGGCATACGGCTTGGATATCTGCTTTGAGTAGAAACAGAAGAACTTCTTACCCGTGTTGTCGTATTAATTGTACTGGTATTCCGGTTTGAGTTCGAGGTAGCAGAAGATGATCTTCTGGTATAGGTCCCTACTGTCGTGGTAGAGGTATTGTTGCGTGTCGGATTCGTCGTATTTACTGAAATTCCGCTACTGGAACGCACTCTTGTCCGGGGAGCCGGTTGCGTCGTTGTTTGATTGTTGTTCGTCCCATTATTTCTTGACGGTGTGTTGTTATAAGAGGGGCGGGTAGATACCCGATTTGGGTACCTGTCTGACCGGGACCCGTTGTTACGAATGGCCGAATTGGCATTTCTGTCAGGATATCTGTTGGCCGAAGACCTTCCTCCATTGCCGTAATAGGCAGCGTTATTCCTGTTCATGTTCCTGCTATTACCGTTTTTGGCGTAAATATAGGGACGTGCTACGGGTCTGAAATGTGGGTCGTGCCAACCCCAATACGGGTCTCTCCATCCCCAATGCGGATGACTGTGCCATCCCCATGTCCAACTCCATGACGGGCCATAATAGGACCATCTCCAAGCCCAGTTATAATAGGTGTAGGGATACCAAGCATCCCAATACCATGGATTATAATATCCGGGTCCCCACCATCCCCAAGACGGACCTACGTAAAAGCTCCATCCCGGAGAATTATAATAGAATGCATTGTAATAAAACGGATCGCTGATATGCAATACAAACGTCGGATTGTGGAATTTTCTTATACGTTCGGTATAAATATATACCTGTCCATTGTCCTGAAAATCCTGATAATAATTGTCATCATCTACATAATAGTATTCATCATCATTGATATACTGGTTGGTCGCTTGTACCTGTTGAGATGATGTCGAGACATTTTCTGCCTCGTTTCCAGCGGAAACATAGCGACGGTTGTATTCATCTATATCCCGGGATTCTTGCTGTACCGTTTTGGTAACAGAAGTTGTAGTGGTAACGGTTGCCGGTTGCTGTTGAACGCGCACAACAGTTGTTTCTTGTTTTTTTTGCTCTATGATTTGCTTCTTTTCATTCGGTTGGTAATATAAGTCGTCCTCTATGAAATCTTGAGCATACGATGCAACCGAAAACATCCATAATACCAATAAAGAGGATAATAGTTTTGCTTTCATAATAGTTGTCCTCCTGTTTTTTTTGTTTGGTAGAATTTTTATTAGCCCCTCTCTTGTTAGGATAAATAAAAGATTCTTTATTTAGAAAGATGCAGATGCTTTTCAAGATGCTGCATCTTGTCTTATACAAATATATCTCTTTTTTTTAATAAACGGAATATAGCCTCAATGAGTTTAACAATTTTTGCGACAGGAGGATACATATTAAAAAATAATTTTATGGAGAAAAAGGTAAAAAAAGCTTATATTTGTAAAATATAAATCATCGACTATTATGAAACATTGCTTGAAAATATTGTTTATAGGAGGTTTGTTATGTGGCTTGTTGATGTCATGTTCTACATCCAAACGTAGTCATTCGCACCGGACAAACTATGCTTCATTATCGAAACAATACGGGTTTCGAATCAATTCATCGGATTTTATCCCGCTGTATGAGGAGGGAACTTTGTGGTTGGGTACTCCTTATCGTTCTGGAGGGAACAGTAAAAAAGGTATTGATTGTTCTGGTTTTGTGAGTGCTGTATATCGCAAACTGTTTCATGTCAAACTCAACCGTTCTGCCGAATTGATTCTCAGACGAGACTGTAAAAAGATAAGTAAAAAGAAATTACAAACGTGCGATCTCGTTTTTTTTGCTACCGGGCGCAACCGTTCAAAAGTAAACCATGTAGGTATTTATTTGAAAGACGGTTATTTTATCCATGCTTCTACATCGAAAGGTGTAATCGTAAGTCATTTGGATGAGCCTTATTATCGTTCGAAGTGGAAAACGGCAGCCAGGGTTAAGATGTAACCTGTTTTTTCCCTTTATATCCGTTTATCAGGCCTGCAATTCCGTATAAAACTGCTGATATACCAAATATGACAACCACACTGGCAGCTGTGGAGAAAGGATTGAATAGAATCAAAATACCGGCTAAAAGTACCAATGTAGGGAGAATGAAAAACGCGAATGGTACAACTGTATTTTTTCGCATGATGATCAATGCTCCCAGTTGCTGTATTCCGGCCAGAATGAGCAATCCGCCCATGACAAACATTAAAATATTTACAAAGAAATGAGGCATTAAAATCAGCCACAAGCCTAATAATGTGCTCCCGATACCGGTAAAGAG
>CASGEW010000038.1:0-8649 GCA_949300615.1 uncultured Bacteroidales bacterium | reverse complement strand
ATTTGCCCAATATGAAACGAGGACTGATAAGCCACTAATTAGAAACAGCAGTCCGATGACGATAACAATATATGAAAGAGCCAATTCTGGCCAGGTAATTAAAACAGATCCGACGATAATAGTCAGAATACTACCCCAGACAGGGGTGCTCCATTTTGATTTTTTGATCTCTTTTTGTTCCATTGTTTTAGAGATTATTATATTAACAAAGATATAAAATCTTTTGGTTTTTATTTAATGTATTCGGGATAAAAAAATGGGAGCAATATCCATATCTTCTATGATATTTTTTCTTTTTTGTAAATGGGCCATAAGATGGGTAATGTTGATGATGGGTAAAGGATAGGCTTCGAAAATAGTATCTTGGCACCGATGCGCTATCATGCCTCTGATTGTTCCGATGGAAATCCCTAATAACATGGAGAGAAGTTCGTGCTTAATCAGGATAGTTTCTCCTTTTTCTTCGACAAAACGATCCAAGTCTATTACACTGAACCAAATCTCCATTATGTAAAACAAGGGTGTTATTAAAACGGCGTTTTCTGTATAGTGATAATTGATGGTTATTTGTAATGTTATTTGATTGTCTGATAAATTGGGGGTTGTGAGTACATTCATCCCCACTTGGAGGTTTTGTTCTCGCAATATTTTGAGTATAGAGTTGTCTGTTTGAAGATTAAACCTTTTTTCCCTAACCTTAACAAGTTGAATTTGTATTGTAATATTATTCATCGTTGTTTGGATATTTGATAAACAATAATACAACAAAACGGCTCTCAATAAGGTTTTCAGAGATACAACAAGGAGGTGATTCATTGAACCACCTCCTTGTTGTTAATAGGATAAAAATAAGACTTTATCAATCGTTCATCGACAGTAGCAACTCTTGATTGGATGATGTTTTTTCCATCCGGTCTTTGATAAAATCCATTGCCTCTATCGAATTCATGTCTGACAGGTATTTACGTAGAATCCACATGCGGTTTAATGTGTCTTTATCCAACAAGAGATCATCCCTACGGGTTGAGGAAGCGGTAATGTCTACTGCCGGGAATATCCGTTTGTTTGATAATTTGCGATCCAGCTGCAATTCCATGTTTCCTGTACCTTTAAATTCTTCAAAAATTACATCGTCCATTTTTGATCCTGTTTCGGTCAATGCCGTGGCAATAATAGTCAGGCTACCTCCGTTTTCGATGTTCCGGGCTGCTCCAAAGAAACGTTTCGGCTTGTGTAAGGCGTTGGCATCTACCCCTCCGGACAATACTTTACCCGAAGCTGGCGATACGGTATTGTATGCTCTGGCTAAACGGGTAATGGAGTCTAACAAGATTACCACGTCGTGCCCACATTCTACCATCCGTTTGGCCTTTTCGAGGACGATACTGGCTACTTTTACGTGCCTTTCTGCCGGTTCATCGAACGTAGATGAGATTACTTCTGCATTGACGCTGCGGGCCATATCGGTAACCTCTTCGGGGCGTTCGTCGATCAGTAGGATTATCATAAAAACTTCGGGATGATTGGCTGCTATGGCGTTGGCAATGTCTTTTAACAGCATGGTTTTCCCCGTTTTGGGTTGGGCTACGATTAATCCACGTTGTCCTTTGCCGATAGGTGAAAACATATCTACTACCCGTACCGATGTATTGTCGTTCTTTCCGGGGGCCAGGTTGAATTTCTCTTCGGGAAAGAGAGGTGTTAAATGATCAAACGGGACTCTGTCTCTGACATATTCGGGGCTTCGTCCGTTTATTTTTTCCACTTTTACCAACGGAAAGTATTTTTCTCCTTCTTTGGGTGGGCGGATCGGGCCTTCTACGACATCTCCTGTTTTTAGTCCAAACAGTTTAATTTGCGATTGGGATACATATATGTCGTCGGGTGATGACAGGTAATTGTAATCTGACGAACGTAAAAATCCGTATCCGTCTGGGATCATTTCCAAAACGCCACATCCTGTAAGAATACCTTCAAACTCGTATGCCTTGTCTTGTTGGGCTTTTTCGTTATTATTGTTTCTGGTTTGTTCTACGTTAGAATTGTTTTTTTCTTGTCCTTGAACTGCACCCAGGGGATTGGTTGACTGGTTATTGTTTTGTTGAGGCGTGTTTGTGCGTGTTTGTTGGTTAATTCTGTTGGATGGAACAAAACGTTGGCGTTCACTACGGGGAAAAAAGTTTTGTAAATGAGATACTCTTGGTTGTACAGGTTGTTGAAATTCCTGATTTCCTGAGGCTTTGTTGGGTTGTTCTGTCTCTTTTTCGTTTCGGGGTGCTTTGTTATTGGCCTCTTTTTGACCAGAGCGAGAAACGGGCTCCGAAATAGGCGCATTTTCCTGATTCTGGGTAAGGGGTTGATTGTCTTCTGCGGGGGTCTTGATCGTTTCAGGTGTCTCGCTGTTCGGCACAATCGTTTTGATAATTCGTTTAATTTTTTTGGACGGGCTCGATGTTTCGGCCTCTTTGGGTTCAGGAGTCTTGTTCTTTAAAAAGATAATCTCATCTATATCTGTTACAACGGCAGATAGAGAAGGGGTTATCTCCTTTATGGGTGCTTCTTTGTTCTCTTTTGTGTTTTCGTTGTTGACAGTAGTTTGTTTTTTAGCTTTGGGCCCTCGTTTCTTTTTTTCAGCCGGTTTGGATTCGGCATTGCTATTGCTCATATTTTGGCCGGCCATAATGGCTTGTTGATCTAAAATTTTATATACTAAATCTTCTTTTTTCAGGGCATCGACGCGTTTCAAGCCCATCTCTTTGGCAATTACTTTTAACTCTGTTAAGAGTTTATCGTTCAGTTCCAGAATATTATACATAGATATTCTCAAAAAAAGTAAATGGTAAATTTTTGTTTTTGATTTGGTTATGTATTAAGAATAGAGCAACTTCAATATAATCTCTATCTCAGAGTGTTCATCATTAATACATAAAATAATCGGATTTATATAATTTGGATGTGTAGTTTTACAGCAATGGTTGCTTACACAAATCTTGAACAAAGATAATATTGTTTTTCTTAAAAAGGAGTGATTCGTTGTGAAAGGTTCCTTTTTTAATGTTTTTTGACAATTAATATCTCTTTGGTCTCTTGGGTAATTCGATACTTGTTACTGCTTCGTTCCCCAATAAGCCAGATAATATCGTTGCCGGAACAAAGCAGAAATGCATTTTCTTTTTCTATCAACGAATATTTATGATCGGAAAAGTAGTCGCTGATCTTTTTCTTTCCGTTCATTCCAAAAGGAGTGAAGCTATCTCCTTTTTCCCAATGCCTGATAGTGAGCGGATAAGTTAACCCTCGGGCGTCGAAATAGGCGACATTCTTATCCGGGAGTATTTGAAATGAGGAGTGGTTTTCAATGTATTCAAATGTCAAGTGGAGCGGTGCTGTTATCTGCTTTTGGTATTTATCTATTGTGGTAAGGGTAAGATCTTTGGAAGGTTGTTGGGACAGAATAACAAATGTCCGGTCTTTTATAACACGGTATTTCTCCGAATAAAAAATTTGACCGGATGTTTCACTTTTTATGGCAAGAAAGATTTGTTGGCAGATTAATGGTGAAAATCCATACTTTTTCAACCATTCATATAGGAACGTCTCCGGATAAGGTAATGATAACAATTCGGGGATGGATAGGGTATATTTCTCCTCGGATTTTTTGACCAGTTTTTGTATTTGTTCGGAGATGGTCTCGTTATAAACGAGTTCCGTTTGACGAAGATTTTCCATGGTCCTGCTTATACAATTGGCATAGGCAGGATTGATGGATTGTAACAAGGGAATGATCTCCAAGCGGATTTTGTTCCGAGTATAGACCGTTTCTTGGTTAGTGCTATCGGTCATGTAGGAGAGCTTTTCCGATTTTATGTAATGAAGGATCTCTTTCCTGCCGATACACAGCAACGGGCGGACAATGTAACCATTCCGGCTTTTGATGCCAGTTAACCCGTTTATCCCCGTACCCCGTATCAAATTCAGGAAAAAAGTTTCAATCGAGTCATCCTGGTGGTGTGCCACAGCAATGGCTTCTGCTTGATATTGTAATCGAAGTTTCTCGAACCAGTCGTACCTTAATTCACGGCATGCCATTTCTATGGAAAGTTTCTGCTCTGAGGCATATTGCAATGTGTTGAAAACAACAGACAGAAAGGGTATGTTGTATTTTTGGGTAAAATCTTTTGCAAATTGATAATCTCGGAGGGATTCTTCGCCACGTAAAGAGAAATTACAGTGGGCGGCAATACAATTATATCCGTGAGTATGTAAAAAATGTAACAACGTTACAGAATCTGCACCTCCACTAAAACCAACGATAACGGTGGCTTGGGGAGACAATAACTCATTCCCCTTTATATAATTGTTGATAATATCCGGTATCGTATGTATCCGTTGCATAATATCCCTGTCTGTTTCTATGTGTGTACAAACTTACGTTTTTTTTCTTATTTGAAAAATATTTCGGTTGAATCCTGTTTGTTACCCATTAATAAATCATTAAATTTGCAACTTGAATTTGAAAATCTATGAACATGATAGATAAAATAAAAGATCTTGTTGCTGAAATAGAGGCTCTTAAAGCCAACAAAAAAGAGGAAATAGAGGCTCTTCGGATAAAATACCTAAGTAAGAAAGGTGAAATTTCATCGCTTTTCAACGATTTCCGGAATGTCCCGGCCGAACAGAAAAAAGAGGTCGGAATGTTGTTGAATGGATTGAAAGAGAAGGCTCAATCGAAAATAAACGAACTGAAAGCATTGTTTGAAAATGGAGCGGGAGAGAACGATTTAGTAGATTTGACCCGTACCCCATATCCGGTTGAGTTGGGTACACGTCATCCCATTTCCATCGTCAAGAATGAAATTTGTGAAATATTTGGTCGCTTAGGCTTTTCGATAGCAGAAGGTCCCGAGGTGGAAGACGATTGGCACGTCTTTTCTGCGCTTAATTTTGCCGAAGACCATCCGGCTCGGGATATGCAAGATACTTTTTTTATCCAACGTAGTCCGGATGTGCTGTTGAGGACACACACCTCTTCGGTACAAACCCGTGTAATGGAACATACGCAGCCGCCGATCCGGATTATTTGTCCGGGACGGGTCTATCGGAATGAGGCTATTTCGTATAGAGCCCATTGCTTTTTCCATCAAGTGGAGGCTTTGTATGTGGATAAGAATGTCTCTTTTGCTGATCTAAAACAAGCGTTGCTTTTCTTTGCCAAGGAGATGTTCGGGGCAGATACCAAAATCCGTTTGCGCCCATCGTATTTCCCTTTCACCGAGCCCTCGGCCGAAATGGATATATCTTGTAACTTATGTGGAGGGAAAGGGTGTCCTTTCTGTAAATATACCGGATGGGTTGAAATCTTGGGTTGCGGGATGGTCGATCCGAATGTATTGGATGCGTGCGGGATAGATAGTTCAATCTATTCTGGATATGCTTTGGGAATGGGGATCGAACGTGTTACCAATTTGAAATACCAGGTAAAAGATTTGCGAATGTTCTCAGAAAACGACCAACGATTCTTGCAACAATTTGAGGCAGCCCATTAAGAAAAAATAGTTTCATACGATAAAAGACTGTCTCCGATTTTGTCAGACAGTCTTTTTTTTTCGAGCAAGATGGCCGTGAAAAAGTTTTTGTAAAAAGAAGAGTTATTTTCTATGAAAAAGGAAGAACGTTATAAAAAGATAATAGAGTGGTTTTCTGTCAATATGCCGATAGCAGAAACAGAACTTCATTATGAGTCTCCATTTCAGTTGTTAATCTCTGTCATTCTATCTGCCCAATGTACCGATAAACGGGTAAATATGGTAACTCCGGCTCTTTTTCAGGCGTTTCCTACGCCGGAGGTTTTGGCCGCATCTTCACAAGATGAGGTATTTGAATATATCCGTACTATCTCGTATCCGAATAGTAAGGCACGTTATCTGGTAGGTATGGCCAAGATGCTGGTAGAGACGTTTGGAGGAGAGGTTCCTTCTGACATCAAGGATTTACAGAAATTGCCCGGAGTAGGCCGGAAAACGGCTAATGTAGTTGCCTCTGTCGTTTTCAACAAAGAGGCGATGGCCGTAGATACCCATGTCTTTCGGGTTTCAAATAGAATCGGTCTGACGACGAATTCAAAAACACCTCTGGAAACAGAACGGACATTGGTTAAGCATATCCCAGGCCCCTTGTTGCCCAAAGCACATCATTGGCTTATTTTACACGGCAGGTATGTATGTACCGCCCGTAAGCCGCAATGCTTGGACTGTGGATTGAAAGAGTATTGTAAATATTTTGAAAAACAGATGTCTAAGGGACCATTACACCCGTAATGCTCCGATAATCTCTTGTACAGAGCGACATCCTTGGCGTTCCAGATATTCGTTTATCCCATTTACTACCTTAACGGTTATTGCCGGGTCTATGAAGTTGGCCGTTCCTATCTGTATGGCAGAGGCTCCGGCCAGCATAAATTCAATCGCATCTGTTGCGTTCATAATCCCGCCTAAACCAATTACCGGCACTTTAACGGCATGGGATACCTGCCATACCATCCGCAAGGCGATCGGTTTTACACAAGGCCCTGACAATCCGCCTGTAATGGTCGATAAAACGGGAACTCTTTTTTCGGCGTTGATAGCCATTCCCAGTATCGTATTGATAAGCGATACACTGTCGGCGCCTTCTCCTTCTACGGCTTTGGCTATTTCCGTAATATCGGTAACGTTGGGAGAGAGTTTTACAATCAATGTTTTGGGATATACCTCCCGCACCGCTTTAACTACTTTGGAGGCACTTTGGCATGAAGTACCGAACGCCATTCCTCCCTCTTTTACATTGGGACAAGAGATGTTCAATTCGATTGCCGGAATATGTTCCAAGGAGGCTATTTTTTGTGCGGTTGCCACATAGTCTTCTACACAAGCTCCCGAAACGTTTACAATCATGTGGGTGTTGATCTTGGATATTCTCGGGTAGATATTTTCTATAAAATAATCTACTCCTTTGTTTTGCAATCCCACTGCATTTAACATCCCGGAGGGAGTTTCGGCCATTCGGGGATAGGAATTCCCTTCCCGATGGTTCAGGGTTGTCCCTTTTACAATGATCCCCCCCAGCAAGGATATGTCGATAAAGTCTTCAAATTCTTCACCGTATCCGAATGTGCCGGATGCCGTCATTACGGGGTTTTTTAAGATTAAATTCCCAATATTTGTTTTTAAATCTGCCATGTCAATTTTTTTATATTGAATACAGGACCTTCTTTACATACGCAAACGTGTCCTTCTGTTGTTTTTTCTACACAACACAAACAGGCACCAACACCGCAAGCCATGGTATTTTCCAAAGATACTTCGCAGGCGATATCCCGTTTTTTTGCATAAGCGGCAACGGCCATCATCATGGGTTTAGGTCCGCAGGTATAAATCTGATCGAATTTTTCGTTCTCTAACAGAGAGTGTTGGGTTACATACCCTTTTTCTCCTAACGAGCCGTCTTCGGTAGTGATATATACGTCGCCGAATTTTCGAAAATCATCCAGTTGCAATACATCGCTTGCCGAGCGTGCTCCCAATAAAAAGGTCGGTGAAAAACCTTTTTCTTTCAAATAACTACCCAAATATAACATGGGAGCCGTCCCAACTCCGCCTCCAATTAAAAGAAGTCTTGCTGAGGTCTTTTGTGGAATAGAAAATGTGTTTCCCAGCGGAGCGATCACGTTGAGGATATCTCCGGTTTGTATAAGAGAGAGAGCCCGCGTTCCGTCACCCACTTTTTGTACCAGTAGCCATAATTCGTTTTTTTTCTTGTCAAGATAATTGATAGAGATAGGCCGTCTTAAAAAAGTGGTAGGTGATTTATCAACACGTACCTCGGCGAATTGTCCTGGCAACATCTCCGGCAGGATATTGGGCGATGTCAATTTTAACAGGATATAATTGTCATGAAGTTTTTCGTTTGCCGAAACTGTCAGGTCTAAAATGTATTTTTTCATTTCAATCTCGATATAATGATGCAAAGGTACGAATTTTTCTATGTTTCATTTATATATGTCGGAAGAAAAGGTATCGAAGGTATTATCAGAATAAAAAACCATTATTTTGGTTATTTTTTTATACCTGATTTCTACGCGTTTTTCCGATGCAATATCTTTATTTTCAGCATCTTTTTCCTCTTGCGTTTCCTTTTCTTGGCTCGTTTCCTTGCGATATTCGTAAGCGGCATTGTCTGGTGTACGGTTTATGACAATCTCGTCAAATATAGATGGTTGATATAGAGAGGGAACATCTGCATACATATCGCCTTCACCAAACAAGAGCCAATTTATGGAAATTTCAGGCATCTTGTGATGGATTTTGGTTACAATCTCTGTACTGACTTTATTTCGGCCATTGAGAATGTGGGACAATGTAGAACGTTGTATGCCTACCTGATCGGCAAATTGTGTAGGTGTCAATCCTTTTTTCGTGATTATGGCGCTTATCCGAGATTATGGTAAAAACAAACCTTGGCTCAACCTCGCGCTAAAAATTGGTGTCCTTGGCGAAGTAATTAGTATCTCTGTGCTTGTAACCCTAGAGGGCGTGTATCGTTATGGCTTTAATTGGCGCTTGGGTGAAAATCTCTTAATTTTGGCGATTTTTTTAGTATCTTCTACAA
>CASGEW010000037.1 GCA_949300615.1 uncultured Bacteroidales bacterium | reverse complement strand
ATAAAGTTTTTAACTTTGCACTTTCTGAACATCGTGTTCAAAAAATACATAAGTCATTATAAATTAAACAATAAAATAATTTATATATTGATTATAAATTTACTTCTAAAACTAATAACGAGATAAAAACAAATAGAACGTAAAAGTTATCATACTTATTAACTTGTCATTATCATCATCATCTTTTTAATTTTAAAAAGAAAGAAATATATAAATAGATATTATATGAATAAAAACTCTATCGGATATGTAAGTGCTCCTGTCAGTAAAGAGATCGATATAGTAAAGAGTATAAAAGATCTTTGTAAGAAAAAAAAGGCGGTTATATTGGCTCATTATTATCAGGACAAGAGTATCCAGGATATAGCCGATTATGTAGGAGACAGTTTGGCTCTGGCTCAATGGGCGGCTAAAACGAATGCCGGTATGATTGTAGTATGCGGTGTTCATTTTATGGGTGAAACAGCTAAAATTATCTGTCCCGATAAAAAGGTTCTTGTTCCCGATTTGAATGCAGGTTGTTCATTGGCCGACAGTTGCCCGGCATACGAATTAGAAGAATTTATTAAGCAATATCCCGGATATAAGGTTATATCGTATGTCAATACGACGGCGGCTGTAAAGGCTTTGTCTGATGTAGTGGTTACCTCTACCAATGCTCGGCAGATTGTAGAAAGTTTTCCGAAAGATGAGAAAATTATATTTGGTCCGGATAGAAATTTAGGTAATTATATCAACAGTATTACAGGACGTAATATGGTATTGTGGGATGGAGCTTGTCATGTTCATGAACAGTTCTCGGTAGAAAAAATGGTTGAATTGAAAAAACAATATCCCGAATCTTTGGTCTTAGCTCATCCTGAGTGTAAAAGTACTGTATTGGCTTTGGCCGATCATGTGGGTTCTACGGCATCGTTATTGAAATACGCTACTGAAAGCAAATGTAAAACATTTATTGTGGCTACCGAATCGGGTATATTGCATGAGATGAAAAAGAAAAATCCGGATAAGCTCTTTATACTGGCTCCTCCCAATGATAGTACGTGTGCTTGCAATGAATGTAATTTTATGCGTCTGAATACATTGGAAAAGCTATATAATTGTTTGAAATTTGAAATGCCGGAAATTTTTGTAGATAAAGAGTTGGGTAAAAAAGCTTTACGTCCTATTCAAAAAATGTTGGATATTTCTGCTAAACTGGGTTTATAAAAATTATCAGGTAAAAAAATATTGTTGATTTTAATATAAGGTATATGACGACAAAACCGAAAGCTCCTTTTAGATCGGCTATTGTAGGAAGTTTTATACGTCCTGAAATATTGAAAGAGGCTCGCGAATCTTTTAAAAACGGTGAGATAAACAGTGCTGATTTGCGTGAAATAGAGGATAAAGAGATTATAAAAGTAGTAGAGAAGGAGAAAGCCGCAGGTATAAGGGCTGTTACCGATGGAGAATTCAGGCGTTCTTGTTGGAATCTTGATTTCTTCTTGGGATTGGATGGAGTAGATAAATTGGAGATAGACAATACGGTTTTATTCAAAGATCAAACTAAAAAATCAGAATCGATTCGGGTAACTGGGAAAATAGCTTTTTCAGATCATCCCATGTTGGAAGATTTTGAGTTTATGACCAGTATTATGAGCGGTGATGTTATTGTAAAACAAACACTTCCTGCACCAGCTCAATTGTTGAATGAATTGTTGAGAGGAGATAATAAAACCATTACAGAATTGGTATATGATGATACAGAGGAGTTGATCAGTGATATTTCTCAGGCATACAGGGATGCTATTCATGCTTTTCATGAAATAGGTTGCCGTTATATGCAGTTTGATGATGCTACCTGGTTGAATTTATGCAATGATAAATTTATAGAACAACTTAATCAGAGAGATTTGGATTACCGTACTTTGGCAGAGATGTATGCCAAGGTAAATACGGAGGCATTTGCCAATTATCCCGAAGATATGGTGATAGGATTAAATGCTTGTCGCGTTCCGGGTAAAAAGTATATACCCCGTGATACATACGATAAAGTAGCCGATATATTGTTTAAAATACCGGTAGATGCTTTTTTTGTTGAGTTCGATAACGATAAATCGGGTATTTTTGAATCTTTGTCGTATGTAGAAAATCAAAAGGTAGTATTGGGATTGATAAATCCTCTTTCACCTCACTTGGAAGACAAAGAGATGATTAAAAGAAGAATTCGGGAAGTAGCCCGTTATGTACCCATGGAACAGATATGTTTGAGTACCCAATCGGGATTTGCTCCTTTTGATGATACTTCTCTTATCTCGGAAGAGGAACAATGGGAAAAGGTAAAATGGATTGTAGAAATCTCCAAAGAGATGTGGGGGGAAGATTCCATTGTTTAAAACTAATGAAAGTCTATTTGTTGAAAAATAGTAGATAATACAAAAGGGGTCCAGTTATGGGCCCCTTTTGAGTATAAACGTTTTATTTATACACGATTTATTTCAAAATTATTTTTAGTACTGTTTTTATATAAATATCTTTTTATCAATAATATATAGACTCAAAAGAGGTGATAAAATCTATTTTTAAGCTCTTTACATTTGCATGAGAAATTTTTTCTGACAACTGGTATGAACAAAGCTTGTCTATAAAGTTAAAAAATATTTAATAGTCATTTCTTTTGACCAGTTTGACAGCATCTGCTGTAATACTTCTTAAACCGGAAGCATTATTTTTTAAAACAATCTCTATGGTATCTTGGTTAAAGTAATAGGTTCCCAATTGTTCCCAACCATTGGATTTTCCTTTTAGAAGAATGTAAGCGTCCTCTTCTTCTCCGTCGTATTTAACTTTGAAGTAATATTCTGCCTGTTTTCCATTACGGAATTCTCCGTTTTTGAATACGTAGTGAAATACATCGTAATGGCCAGCTTCGGGTACGGGAACTTTCCAGGTGGCATAACTTTCTCCATTTCCGTTTTTAATGACCATGGCTGATCGAATACCCTCTCCGTGGTATCCGTATCCTACGATGGGTGTCCAGTCTACCGGAGGACGCCACCATTTGAAACCTCGGTATTCGCTTCCGTTTTCGTTTTGTTCGTCTATAACTTTGGATAGGTATCCTCCTTTTACATTTGATTTGACAGAAAATAGAAGAGAGTCTTCGTTATCCACGATAATTTCACCGGGTACTTCAAAAGCGGTATTGTTTACAATGAAATCACCCTCCTGGGTCTCTTGATTGAGGTATATCTTTTCGTGTCGACGTTCAATGTGATTTACCGTATTGGGTAGATTTCCGGAGATTAAAGTATGGACGTTGATCCAACCGGGTATATTGTTCCATTGACTTACTACTTTTTTAGTTTGATGGGCTTTTAAGGCAAGCATACGGTCATTGTGGTTTATTCTCTTTTTTTCTTCTTCAAACGTTTCCATTGGCCGTAATTCTCCGTGGGGTATCTCTATTCGGATGATGCCGTCGTAGTCGGAAACATTGCTTATGTACATCTCCATTTCATAGTAATCGTCTCCTTCATAAAAATATCTGGTCAGTTTGGGAGGTCCTACAATGTATTGCGGTAAGTTAACGGGTTTGTTCCAATTTTCGATGATACTGTCAAAAGATGTATTTGACATCAGTTCGATGGAATCCAATAGATTTTCAAAATTTACGTTGTCGAAACTTTGCCTTTTCATGATGTTGAAAATGGAATCTCTCAGGTTTATCAATCCCACATTCAAAGCTGCTTCGGAAAATAGGGTGTAGCCTTTCAGTAAAAGAAAATGATTCAGTAAATCTCTGTTTTTTTCGTCAGCTAAAATTTCATCGAAAGATCTTTTTGACAGTTCTATATTACATCTTTAGATATTGGTAATGCCGTAATTTTCACGTTGCCAATTTTCATTGTCGTCAAATCTGTTCTCTAAAAAAAGTTCTATTATTCTACCGGCAATGGGCCATCGGATAGAGTAAATGTTGTAACGAAAATTGTAAAATTGAGGATAGATATAATAGGGATTATAGGTTCTATTGGAAGTAGATACACTTAATTCACTTATCGTATATTTTTGGGATGTATTTATACTGGTAAATTCATCTGTAAAATCCCAGAAAGTACGCATCTCTTGTTCTAATTCGGATATTTCTCTTCTTCCGGACCATTTCAAGTGTTTCTGTTTGCGCAAGTTGATATCGAACCAATCCGAATATATGCCTTTTTCGGGAAACAGTACCATTTCGGGTTGTTGCATTTCCTGGGCTTGCGTCCAGGAACGTGAAAAGGATGCAAAATGCCCGGGTACCTCTACGATATTCAGTTCGTCGAAAGGATAGGTCAGGTGTATTTTACGTTCAATATTTTCCCGTTCATCTCGAATAAGTCCGGCCAATGTATCTCCTATCTGAGTATAATATTGGAATTGAGGGTTGTTCTCTTTGATGTAATACATGGAGTAGGTTACGCTATCGACCGTGATGCTGTCGCGGCTGTATTTGCCGATGGCTAAGGTCATATTTTGCATGGGATATTTCGATAGAAAGGAGAAAATACCCTCTTTTTCAGAAACGTTTCCTTGTGATACGGCCGTCAATCCCGGTAGGGTTTTTACTTGTAGATTATAACGGTTGAAGTATGATTGTTGCCAGCCGGCGTCGGTATTGCTGTATCCGGTTCCGGGTCTGGGATACCAGTAATTTTCAGGGGTTAACAATAAGTAGTAGGGTGTCTGGAAGTGGTAAATTCGCTCTATGTTTATGTTTCCGGCAAATTGCATCTTTTCTTGCCGCATTTCATAGGGAATGTCTAAGTAGCAGAAGTTTGCATCGATGGCGCCGTGGTATTCAAAGGTGAATTTCAGTGTGTCGTTGTCTGACTGTACGCCGTTGAAATCGGTTAAGATAATCTGTTTTTCTTGTTTGAAAGGGATTGTTTGGTCGTCGATTTTTACGGCTGTTACGGATAGGCCCGGATTGATACAGAAAACGGCTGTTTGGGCGCTATCCGGTTTCAGAGCCGTTATATCGGTTTTTGCTTTAATACCCTCTTTTAATTGTTCGAGATTTATGTTGTACTCCAATGTTTTTACTTTCGGATACTTTACGTATTGGTTGTTGAGCGATATGAAAGTTTCCTGTTCGAGGTATTTTGAATGTTTTTGGTATAAATAGGTAAAAACAATGAAAATGGTACAGAGTAATGAGATTCCTCCTGCGGATAACCAAATGTATTTCGTGTAGTTGTAGTTGGTAATACGTTTGTATAGGTAGATGGAAAAGAATATGAGGGAAATTCCTAAAATAAGGTATATACCGTGTACGGTAATGGCATCCTGTACATAATGGTATCCTACCATGGAAGATATCATCAGGGGTTGGTTATATCCGATGAAATCGAAAATATAATGGAATTTATCTTCGATGTAAAAAATGGATATAGCCAGATATATAATTAGTGCAATAAAAGAGAGAGCCTGGCTTTTTAACAGGAGATGTACAAAAATAGATAAGCCTAAGGAGAAAAAGAAGGCTGGTAGCCAGATAATAAAAAAATAAAACAGGTAAGATTGCCAATCAATCGGGGCATCGGGCGTTATAAAGTTGCAAATCAGGATGATACCGATTAAAAGTAGGGTTAAGAGAAAAAACAGTTTGAAAATGCCGTAAATTTTTCCGATGATGTACTCTGCATTACTGAAAGAGTGGATAAAAAAGACGGTGGTAGTATCTATTTGTCTGTCTCTCTTTAAAAAATCGGGACCTAAAAAGAGAATGGCTACTACTTGTGCCAATGTGGCTGTTACTAACGTTGTGTAGGGTATATTGGCCGATATGGCCTTGAAAATCCAACGACTGGTTGGCTCGCTGATGAAACTGTTTATACAGAAGGAGAATACCAATAATATTTCAAAGATGCAGAACAGTTTGAACAGCCAGGTTCTATATAGTATGATCGATTCGTAGTGCGCTATGTTTTTTATATTGTTTAGTGAAATCATGGTTGATTGATTTGAGTTACAAATATAAAAAAATAGTTATATATTGTATGTGAATAAATTACAATTTTTTTATAGGGTATCGTTATGGTATTATTAGAGAGATGAATGTAAATTTTCATAGACAATGTGGGCTTTTGACGGGCCGATAAGTTCGGTCAGTTCTTCTTCTGTCGCTTCTATTATTTTTGCTACGCTTTTGTAGTGTGTCAACAAGGTAGTCTTTGTTTTTTCGCCAATGCCTTTTATGGTATCCAGGGAGGAGGTCAGCTGGGAGTGGCTCCTCTTTTGCCGGTGAAAGGTGATACCGAAACGGTGGGCTTCGTCGCGGAGCCGTTGGATGAGTTTCAGGCTTTCGGAGTTTTTGTCTAAGTAAAGGGGGATGGAATCGCCCGGGAAATAGATTTCTTCCAACCGTTTGGCGATACCGGCAATGGCTACTTTCCCGGTTAATCCGAGTGATTTTAAGGAACTGACGGCGGCATTGAGCTGCCCTTTACCACCGTCGATGATGATGAGCTGGGGTAGTTCTCCTTCTTCGTCCAAAATTCTTTTGTAGCGCCTGTAAACGATCTCCTGCATGGAGGCAAAATCGTCGGGGCCGACTACTGTTTTTACGTTGAAATGACGGTAATCCCGTTTCGAGGGTTTGGCGTTTTTGAAAACAACGCACGAGGCTACCGGGTTTGTTCCCTGTATGTTCGAGTTGTCGAAACATTCGATGTGGACGGGCAGGTGTTCTAACCTGAAATCTTGTTTTAACCGGTGTAAGATACGTTCTGCCCGGTTGGGGGTGAGTTTCTCCCGCTGTTTTAACCGGTCGGCCTTGTATTGTTTGGCATTTTGTTCGGAAACTTCCAACAGTTTTTTCTTATCTCCTTTTTGGGGAAGGACGAAGGTGGTTTCCGGCAGCTGGGTTTCCGGTAAAAAGGGGACGATAATCTCTTTGGAACGGCTGTTGAACCGTTCGCGGAGCTCTACGATTCCCAGCGAGAGTAATGCTTCTTTCGTTTCGTCCAGCCGTTTCTTGTATTCGAGGGTGTAACACTGGACGATCGACCCGTTGACCACGTGCAGGTAATTGATAAAGGCCGATTCGTCATCTTCGACAAATGAAAAGACATCGACGTTGTGGATGGTGATGCTTACAATGACCGATTTGGCGGTGTAGTTCTCCAACAACAGGTATTTTTCTTTCAATGCCTGGGCCTCTTCAAAAAGCAGCTCGTCGGATAAACGCATCATCTCCGTTTTTAAATGGTGGCTCAACTCTTGTGTATGGCCGCTCAATATTTGTTTGATGTGCGCGATGTTTTCGAGGTATTCTTCTTCGCTGATCAATCCCTGGCAACATCCCTGGCAATTCTTTATGTGGTATTGCAGGCAAAGGGGGAATTTTCTTTTTTTTATGTTTTCGGGTGTCAGGGAGAGTTTGCAGGTGCGCAGGGGATAGAGCGCCCGGATCAGCTCCAAGACGGTTTTGGCCAGGTGTACGTTGCTGTATGGGCCGTAGTATTTACTTCTGTCGCGAACCACGTTACGCGTCAGGAATATCCGGGGGAAGGGCTCGTTTTTTACGACAATCCACGGGTAGGATTTGTCGTCTTTTAACAGTACGTTGTAACGGGGTTGGTACTCTTTTATGAGGGAGTTTTCGAGATGGAGGGCATCGTTTTCGTTCTCAACTACGATGTATTTGATGTCGCGGATATGACGGACCAGGATGTTGGTCTTTACCGAGTCGTGTATCTTGTTGAAATAGGAGGATACCCTTCTTTTCAGGTTTTTGGCTTTGCCCACGTAGATGATCTTTCCCTGCTCGTCGAAGTATTGATATACTCCCGGCGTGGTGGGGATGAGCGACAGAATCTCTTTTATGTGCGGTGTGGGCTGGTTCATTTGTTAGAATTTGATGAGCGACTCGGTTTCCATCCCTTCCGGGAATACCTCTCTTCCGTGTAGAAATTCCAACTCGACGATGAAGTTGGTGTATATTTTTCGGGGTTGAAACCGTTTTACCAGGCGTTGAACGGCGATGATGGTGCCGCCCGTAGCCAACAGGTCGTCGTGGATAAGGACGACGTCGTCGGGGGTGATGGTGCCGGTTTGTATTTCGATTGTATCGGTTCCATACTCTTTTTGGTATGATTCGGTAATGATTTCTCCCGGTAATCTTCCCGGCTTGCGGGCCAATACGAACCCGGCTTGCAATCGGTAGGCTAAAACGGAGCCCATGATAAATCCGCGCGATTCGATGCCTACCACCTTTGTAATGCCTTTGTCTTGGTAGAGGTCGGCCAGGTGGTTGGCGATCAGGTTGAAAATACGGGGATTCTTTAAGGCGGTGCCCAAATCTTTAAACACGATGCCTGGAATGGGAAAGTCGGGTACGTCGCGGATGGCGCGCTTGATCTCTTCTAATTCTGTTTTCATAGCATATATGTTTTATTTGACAGCATCGTTCCACGTGGAACATTTTTAGGCTATCTGCCTAATAATACTAACAATATGTTGATGTCGCTGGGCGAAATGCCGGGTATCCGGGAGGCTTGCGCGATGGTTTCCGGATCGATCTTTTGCAGCTTTTGCCGGGCTTCGGTCGAGAGCTGTTTGATTTGGCTGTAATCGAATTTCCCTTTGATGCGGATGGTTTCCAACCGTTCTATCTTTTCGGCGATGCTCTTTTCACGTTGGATGTATCCGTCGTATTTTATCATGATTTCGGCGGCTTCGATGATCTCTTCCCGACGGTTGGGTATCTGATCGAGCAGGTGTTGGAAAGCGGGTACCAGGGTGGCTATGTTTTCAATAGTCAGTTGCGGACGCAGAATCAATTCGATCAGCTTGGTTCCGTGTTTCAGGGCGGTGGTGCCCAGCTGTTCCAATCCGGGGTTGATGTAGGCCGGCTTGATGGAGTAGTTGCGGGCGAAGTCGATGATCTCGTCACGTATCTTTTTCTTCTCGGCCATCAGCTCGTAGCGCTTGTCGGTGGCCAACCCGATGCGGTGTGCTTTTTCGGTCAGGCGCATATCGGCATCGTCCTGCCGCAACAAGATGCGGTATTCGGCCCGCGAGGTGAACATCCGGTAGGGCTCGTCCACGCCTTTGGTTACCAAATCGTCTATCAGTACGCCGATGTAGGCTTCGTCGCGGTGGAGAATGAAGGGTTCTTCCCCGCAGACGTTGCGGTGTGCATTGATACCGGCTATCAATCCTTGTCCGGCGGCCTCTTCGTATCCGGTGGTTCCGTTTACCTGTCCGGCAAAGAAGAGGTTCTTGATGCGTTTTGTTTCCAGGGTATGGGTGAGCTGGGTGGGGTCGAAATAGTCGTATTCGATGGCGTACCCGGGACGATAGATCTGGATGTTTTCAAAAGCCGGTATCTTTTGCAGGGCGGCCAGTTGTATCTCCAACGGCAGCGAGGAGGAGAACCCGTTCAGGTAATATTCGTGGGTGCTCTCCCCTTCCGGTTCCAGGAAGAGTTGGTGCTCGGTCTTGTCGGCAAAGGTTACGATTTTGGTCTCGATGCTGGGACAATACCGCGGGCCAATGCTCTTTATCTGTCCGTTGAAAAGGGGCGAATCGGGCAATCCCTTGCGCAGTATCTCGTGTACGGCCTCGTTGGTGTGTACCATCCAGCAGGGTTGTTGCTGCAAGGGTCGCGGGGCAAAGTCGTTGAGGTAGGAGAATTGGTGAAAATCGTTTTCTCCCTCTTGTTTGACGGTTTGGCTGAAATCGATGCTGCGTCCGTCGATACGCACCGGTGTGCCGGTTTTCATCCGGCCAGCGGTCAGCCCCATCCGGGTGAGCTGTTCGGTGATGCCGTATGATGCCGGTTCGGAGATTCGTCCGCCCGGTATCTGGGTACGGCCGATGTGCATCAGCCCGTTCATGAATGTGCCGGAGGTCAGGATGACGCACGTGGCGTATATGGAGAGGTTCAGGGCAGTACGCACCCCTTTTACCGTATTGTTTTCGATGATGAGCTCTTTTACGGTGTCTTGCCACATATAGAGGTTGGGGGTGTTTTCGATGACCGACCGCCAGGTCTCGATGAATTTTTGCCGGTCGCTCTGGGCGCGCGGGCTCCACATGGCCGGCCCTTTGGAGCGGTTCAGCATCCGGAATTGGATGGCGGTTTTGTCGGTTACTATTCCCATCTGTCCTCCCAAGGCGTCGATCTCCCGGACAATCTGCCCTTTGGCAATACCTCCTACGGCGGGGTTGCAGCTCATTTGGGCGATTTTGTTCATATCCATGGTGATGAGCAGGGTGCGCGATCCCATGTTGGCGGCTGCGCAGGCGGCTTCGCATCCGGCGTGGCCTGCTCCTACTACAATGACATCGTAATTGAAATTCATCTGATAATTTACTTTTCTTCCGTTTGACAAAGATACGATTTCTTTGTTTAAACGGCCTATCTGTGGCGGTAGAAAATGTGGATGGGTTTAGGGGGGCTGCAAAAGGGTTCCGGCCGGAGAGGGAGTGTGGGGCTCGGTGCTTTGTGGATGGATAGGGACGTAAATGGTTTGTTTGCTCCTGGACTGTTGGGGGAGGCGGGAGCGATGGCTTCGGAAAGTGCTGTTTGCCCGATGGGGGCAGGCGATAGATCGGGTACGGTTTAGGGGTTTTCTTGTTGTGCTTCGGACTGCATGACGCTCAGTTGTTCGAGGGCCTGGTTTTCGCATCGGGTCATCTGTTGGCGCTCTTTTTCGCCCTTGTCTTTTATGCCGCACAGGTGGAGGATGCCGTGTATGATGATGCGGTGCAACTCGTCTTCGAAGCGTTGTCCGTATTCCTGGGCGTTGCTTTTGACGGTGTCGAGGCTGATGAATATGTCACCGCTTATCCGGTCTCCTTCGGTGTAGTCGAAGGTGATGATGTCGGTGTAGTAGTCGTGTTGCAGGTATTGCCGGTTGACTTCCAGGATGCGGCTGTCGTTGCAAAAGATGTAGCTGATCTCGCCGGGGGTTTTCCCGTACGTGGCGGCTACGGCTTTGATCCACCGGGATATTTCTCTCTTTTTTATGGCGGGTACTTGGGTCTCTTCTGCAAAATAATGGATGGCCATGTCGGTTCTGTTTTTAGGTGAAGAATATATAGGATACGATGATGGCGGTAACGATGCCCACGAAATCGCCGAAGAGCCCTACCCCAGCGGCATACCGGGTGTTTTTGATGCCTACGCTACCGAAATAGACGGCCAGGATGTAAAAGGTGGTATCGGTCGATCCCTGTATGGTGGAGGCTACCCGGGCTACGAACGAGTCGGCCCCGAAGGTGTTCATGGCATCTACCATCATGCCGCGGGCGCCGCTGCCGCTCAGCGGTTTCATGATGGCCGTAGGGATGGCTCCGACAAAGTCGGTGTCCAGCCCGCACCAGGCGACGGTGTGGGCGATGGCCGCCGTCAAGAGCTCCATGGCGCCCGATGCCCGGAAGATGGCGATGGCCACGAGCATGGCTACCAGGTAGGGGATGATGGTTACGGCGGTTTTGAAACCCTCTTTGGCGCCGTCGATGAATGCGTCGTAAACGTTTATCTTTTTTCGGAACCCGGCTACCAGGAAGCCGATGATGATGGTAAACAGCAGTACGTTGGCACCGAAGCTCGAATAGAGCGATACCTTCTCCTGCGGCAGCTGGATGAAAAATGCGATGATGGCGCAGATAAACAGGGTGAGCCCCGCCAGCCAGGTGAAGACCACTTTGTCGAGGAGGTTGATGCGCTGTTTGATGCATACGGCGATGAGCCCGGCCAGCGACGAGAAATAGGTGGCGATGAGGATGGGGATGAATACGTCGGTCGGGTTGGCGGCTCCCAGCTGTGCCCGGTAAACCATGACGCTGATGGGGATGAGTGTCAGGCCGGTGGTGTTCAGTACCAGGAACATGATCATCGGGTTGGTGGCCGTATCTTTGTGGGGGTTGACCTCTTGCAGCTCTTTCATGGCTTTCAGCCCTAAGGGGGTGGCGGCGTTGTCCAGCCCCAGCATGTTGGCCGAGAAGTTCATGAAGATGGAACCTAAGGCCGGATGGTTTTTGGGCAGGTCGGGAAATAGGCGGCAGAAGAGCGGGCTGATAAGCCGTGAGAAGAGGGCGATTACCCCTCCCCTCTCTCCTATTTTCATCAGTCCGAGCCAGAGCGACAGCACGCCGGTGAGCCCCAGCGAAATCTCGAAGGCTGTCTTGGCCGAGTCGAACGAGGCGTTCATAATCTCGGTCCAGATGTCGAGGTTGCCGTTGAAAAGGGTCTGGGCTACCGCTGCGATGAAGGCGATGATAAAAAAGGCCAGCCAGATGTAATTCAGTACCATGATGTGCCGATGATGATCGGAAACAAAGGTAAAGTTTTTTGCCGAAACCTTCTTATCCCGTACTATTTTTTTTACTTTTGGGAAATTTTTGAAATCACGTGAAACCGATGAAAAAGGTATTGATAACTTACAATATGTTCCGGCAGGGATACGAGGAGCTGATTGCCAAATACGACGTAACCTTGCCGCCCGAGGGGGTAGAGTCGTTTACTTACGACCAGGTGTATGAGATGATTCCGGAGTACGATGCGCTGTTGTCGATGTTCAATTTTCCGGTCAACAAGAGGTTGATGGATCATGCCGGCAAGTTGAAGATCGTCTCGAATTATGCCGTCGGGTACGACAACATCGATATTCCGTACGCTACGCAGAAGGGGATACAGGTAACCAATACGCCCGACCCGGTAACCGAACCTACGGCCGACCAGGCGATGGGGTTGCTGCTGGCCGTTTCGCGGAGGATCTCCGAGATAGACCGCCGCGTCCGCATCCCGGGGGCGGTGAAGTGGGGGTTGCTCGAAAACCTGGGACACTCGCTGTTCGGCAAGACCATCGGTATCATCGGCATGGGACGTATCGGTAAGGCGTTGGCCCGCAGGGCGTTGGCTTCCGGTATGAAGGTGGTTTATCACAACCGACATCGGCTTCCGGAAGAGGAGGAGGCAAAATACGGTGCCCGTTTCTTGTCGTTGCAGGAGTTGATCCGTACGGCCGATGTGGTTTCGCTCAATGCACCGCACACGGACGAGACGTTCCACCTGATAGGCGAACCGGAGCTTCGGGCGATGAAGCCGTCGGCCATTCTTATCAATACCGCCCGTGGACCGCTGGTGGACGAAAAGGCCCTGATTCGCGCCTTGCAGCAGAAATGGATTTGGGGGGCCGGGTTGGACGTGTTTGAGTTCGGCGACGTGATTTCTCCCGAATTTTTTGCCATGGATAATGTGGTGGTGAATCCCCATACCGGTACCCAGACTTACGAGGTACGCAACGAGATGGCCGCTTTTGCCGCCCGTAACATCATCAACTTTTTTGAAGGGAGCGGGCCGGTGGCCTGCGTCAACCGGTTGGAGCGATGAATGAGAGTGCCGCTTCGCTGCGTAGCCGGATAGAGGCGATGGGGTCGCCGGAAAAGGCGCTTGCCCAGTCGCGTTTTTTCAAGACCGGCGAGGGGGAGTATGCCCAGGGCGACTGTTTCTGGGGGGTAACCGTCCCGCAGGTACGGTCGGTGGCCAAGGCTTGTAAGGAGGTTCCTCTTTCGGTGGTGGAAGAGCTGTTGAAAGACCCGGTACACGAGTGCCGCCTGTTGGCGTTGCTCATCTGCGTGGCCCGTTTCCCCAAAGCCGACGAGGCGCTCCGTACGCAGATTTACCGCCTCTACCTGAACCATACGCGCTATATCAACAACTGGGATTTGGTGGATCTGTCGGCCTACCAGATTGTGGGCGAGTACCTGCGCGACAAATCGCGCGAGCCGCTTCGAAGGTTGGCGTCGAGCTCCTTGCTGTGGGAGCAGCGCATTGCCGTGGTGGCCACGTGGAGGTATATCCGGGAAGGATGTTTCGACGATACGTTGCGGATTGCCGACATCCTGTTGAAACACCCGCACGACCTGATACAAAAAGCCGTAGGGTGGATGTTGCGGGAGGTGGGAAAACGCGACAAGACCTGTCTGACCGATTTCCTGTCGGTACGCTACAAACAGATGCCCCGTACCATGTTGCGTTATGCCATCGAGAAATTTCCTCCCGCAGAGAAAGCTCTTTATATGAAGAGATAATATGCTAATAATCAATTTAATAAAATCATTTTTCCAGATAAATCCGTTGGGAGAGTAGCCCGTAACCAGGGGCGGGAACTTTCGTTACGGCGGGCGACGAACGTTTACCCTACCCCACATTTTACCATATTATTGCCCGATTATTACCGGTAAAATAAAAAACAACACATTATTTTATATCTTTGTAGCATACAGGGAGCGATGACAACCAAACCGAAAACGATGCTTTCAGTTGTCTCGGTTCTCCCGTCCATAAAATATATAGAAAAAACAATGATAAAATATCTCATCCATCCGGATTACGAATACCTGCGTCCGTTTATCGAGTCGCTGCCCACCGTTTTTGAGCAGGAGGGCGAGGTCATCTATACGGGGCGTAACCTGATCAAGGTGATGCAGGCAGAGGGTTTGGCCGTCAATGTAAAGCGTTACCGGAAGCCGTCGCTTTTCAACCGGATTGTCTATTCGTTTTTTCGTGCGCCCAAGGGATTGAGGGCCTTCCACTATCCCGGGCGGTTGTTGTATCTGGGGTTTGAAACCCCCCACCCGATTGCTTACATCGAGGAGCGGAGCGGCGGGCTGATAGGCTACTCCTACTTTGTCAGCGTCCAGTCCGGTTACACCCAGAATTTTTACCAGTTCGGCCATATCCCGGTGGAACAGTGCCGCCAGGTGATTACCGAATTTGCCCGTTATACCGCCCGGTTGCACGAGGCGGGTATCTACCACCGCGACTATTCGCCCGGGAATATCCTCTTCGACAAGGTAGATGGCGTGTATCATTTCAGCCTGGTCGATATCAACCGGATGAGTTTCGGTACGGTAGGGCTGAGAAAAGGGTGTGCCAACTTTGCCCGGCTGTGGGGGCAGACGCCCCTGTTTACGCTCCTGGCCGACGAGTATGCCGCAGCCCGGAACTTCGACAGGAATCTCTGCCGAAAGCTGGTGCTGAAATACCGGGCCCGTTTCTGGAAACGGTATCGCCGCCGACACCCCGTATATTATCAATTGGACATAGAATAACTAAACGGATTACGCACCATGTACAAGAATTACAAAGTCGTTTGCAATACGGCCGCCGGCCGCCGCCGGTATATGCAGTACCTCCTTCCTCCCATTTTAGCCAGCCGCATCGTGGACCGGTATGACATCTGGATCAATACCACGGATGCCTGCGACATCGAATTTTTTAAACGGATGGCCGACCGGTATCCCCAAATCAACCTGGTGTGGCAACCCGACGGCGTGGTGAACGGGATCAGCTCGATCAACGCCTTTTACAAAACCTGTGTCGAAGAGGATGCCATATACGTGAAAATGGACGACGACGTAGTGTGGATGGAACCCGGTTTCTTTGAAAAGATGGTGGCCTTCCGCGTGGAGCATCCCGACTATTTCCTGGTATCTCCGTTGGTCATCAACAACGCCCTTTGCACCTATATCCTCGAAGTTACCGGAAAGCTGAAACTGAAAAAGTACATGAATGCGCGCGCCAACCACTCGGTGCTCTGGAAAAGCGGCGGGTTTGCCGTTGAGCTGCACGACTGGTTCCTGAAAACGCTGCTTCCCGGCGAGCGTTACCGGCAGCTCTATTGCGGGAAACATCCGGTGGCGATGAACCGCTTCTCGATCAACTCCATCCTGTGGTTTGGCAAGACGATGAAGGCGTTCGGCGGCATTGTGCCCGGCGACGACGAGGAGTATTTGTCGTGTATCAAGCCTACGGAGTTGGGGTTGGCCAACTGTTTCAACGGCGATGCCGTGATTTCGCATTTCGCCTTTCATTCGCAGCGGGAGCACCTGGATCGGGAAAACATCCTGGAAAGGTACGGCGAATACCTCCACCGCGAATGGAGCGCAAACCCCGAGATGAAACAGATTGACGACACGGTACAGGCCGTTTTGAAAGAGATAGAGGAGCACCGCCAGGAGATTGTCCGTACTCCGGTGCCGTACCGTACCGTGCCCGTCCCGGCGAAAAAACGGTGGAAGATGCGTTATAAACGGTGGGTGAAGACACTCCGGCGGTGGAATTACAAGCTGAACCGGAAATCCTATATTGTTGAATAAAAAGAGCGGAGAGGAATGAAGAAAACATACGACTACCTGATTGTGGGAGCGGGCCTTTTCGGGGCCGTCTTTGCCCACGAAGCGGCCGAAAGGGGCAAGAGGTGCCTGGTGCTGGACAAGCGTCCGCATACCGGCGGGAATATCTATTGCGAAAACATCGACGGGATAAACGTCCACCGCTACGGGGCGCACATCTTCCATACCGACAACAAGCGGGTTTGGCGCTATGTCAATGAGTTGGTGGAGTTTAACCGTTATACCAACTCGCCGTTGGCCAAGTACGGCGACAAGATATACAATTTGCCTTTCAACATGAATACCTTCAACCAGCTCTGGGGGACGAATACCCCCGCTGCGGCCCGGAAGAAGATAGACGAACAGCGGGCGAAATATGCCGATACCGAACCCGCCAACCTGGAAGAACAGGCCCTGAAACTTTGCGGCGACGACATTTACCGCCTCTTTATACAGGGCTATACCGAGAAGCAGTGGGGGCGTCCGGCTACGGAGCTCCCGGCCTTTATCATCCGGCGCATCCCGTTCCGGTTTACCTACGACAACAACTATTTCAACGACGCCTATCAGGGGATTCCCATGGGGGGATATAACCGCCTGACGGAGGCGTTGCTCAAAAACGTCGAGGTGAAAACGGGGGTAAACTATTTTGAGGCGAAACCGCAATGGGATGCCCTGGCCGAGAAGGTGCTGTTTACGGGGTGTATCGACGAGTTTTTCGGCTTTCGGTTCGGTAGGTTGGAGTACCGCAGCCTCCGGTTCGAGCACGAGCGGATGGAGATACCCGATTTTCAGGGGAATGCCGTGGTCAATTACAACGAGCGGCAGGTGCCCTTTACCCGCATCATCGAACACAAGCACTTCGAGTTCGGGCAACAGCCGGTTACGGTTGTTACCCGGGAGTATCCGGCCGACTTTACCGGCAGCAACGAACCCTATTACCCCATAAACGATGAACGGAACAACGCGCTTTATGGCCGTTATAAGGCCTTGGCCGACCGTACGCCGGAGGTGCTTTTCGGCGGCCGGCTGGCCCAGTATGCCTACTTCGATATGGACGATACGGTAGAGGCTGCCCTGCAACTGGCCGAACAGAACCTTTAATGGCTGACGACATGGACAGATGGTATATCTCTAAAAACTACAAGAATCTGACCCAGGCCGGCAACAAGGCGAAAACCGACGTGGAGCAGATCATGGCGGGGCTCGGTTTCAAGAATGCCGGGCTGCCCCGTACCACGGTACGGAACAAGGTTGCCGGATTTTTCATCACCCTGGCCGGGGTGATCAAAGCGCCCTTCTGTTGGCGGAAGGGGGATTTGGTGGTGTTGCAGTATCCCTTGAAGAAGTATTATTCGTTTTTGTGCCGGATGGCCCGTCGGCGGGGCTGCCGGGTGGTTACGCTGATACACGACCTGGGCAGTTTCAGGCGGCAGAAGCTGACCGTCGAAGAGGAGATCCGCCGGCTGAATAGCAGCCACTACATCATCGCTCACAACGACTCCATGAAACGGTGGCTCGTGGCGCAGGGATGCCGCGCCGAGCTGGGGTGTTTGGAGATATTCGACTACCTCTCGCCCGAGGCAAACCGTACCGTGCGCAAGGCAGAACCGCCCTACGGCGTGGTCTATGCCGGGGCGTTGAGCCCCCGGAAAAACAATTTCCTCTATCGCCTGGGCGAGTACATCCAGTCGTACCGGTTTGTGCTTTACGGTTCGGGGTTTGAGCCCGACAAGGCACAACGGAGCGAACGTTTCGACTACCGGGGATTTATCCCCTCTGACCGGCTGATCGTCGAGGCCGAGGGCCATTTCGGGCTGGTCTGGGACGGTGCCGAAATCGACACGTGCAGCGGTAATTTCGGCGAATACCTGCAATACAACAATCCGCATAAAACCTCGCTTTATCTTCGGTGCGGGCTGCCGGTCATTATCTGGGACAAGGCGGCGTTGGCGCCCTTTGTACGGCAGAACGGCATCGGGCTGACGGTATCGTCGCTGGCCGACATCGAAGGGTGTCTGGCCCGACTCTCGCCCCAGGAGTATGCCGCGATGGTAGATCGGGTAAAGGAGCTCGGGGAACGGCTGGCTGCCGGATACTATTTTGGCAAGGCCATTGCCGAGGCCCAACGTACGTTGTACCCGGCGGGTGTTTAGCCGGGGTATCTTTCTCTCTCCTCTCCTGTTGGGGGTGTCGAGCACGGTGTGAAGGGGGGCGCCGAGTGTTCCGGGTATCGGGCGGATGGTTCGTCTTCGCGGAGGGCGTTGTTTCCTTCTCCCTCTCCTGCCCCTTTGCGGTGCGGCTATTTGCGGCCGAAGTCTGCCGGAATCTCGCCCCACTGTTTCGTCTCCCATTTGTATATGCGGGTGGTGTAGCTGTTGTTGCGCAGCCAGTTTTCGGCCCGGGCAATAAGGTCGAAGAGCGGTTTGTTGAGCGCCGTCTGTTCCAGTTTCGTGTTGCATTTTTTTTGGCGTACCCAGGCGATTGCGTTGGCGCTGTCGCTGTAAACGGGCAGGGACGACTGCCGCTGCTTTAACAGGGCCAGGGCGTGGACGATGGCCAGAAACTCGCCGATGTTGTTGGTGCCCTGTTCGTAAGGCCCCACCTTGAAAATCTCGGCGCCGGTACGGGTATATACACCCCGGTACTCCATCTTTCCGGGATTGCCGCTGCAAGCGGCATCGACGGCCAGGCTCTCTTCGATGTAACCCTTTTCCGGGACGGCTCCCTCGCGCAGGGCTTTGGCCAGCCCGTTGATGATGTCGAGGTGTTCGGAGGTCTCTCCCCGAAACGCCCGGACGGCAGCCTCCTCGGTCGGGAAAGATTTGTATTTGGCATCTTTGTATCCGTTGATTTGCAGTTGGCACTCCTCCCACGAGTCATACACACCCGGTGCATACCCCTTCCATACCACGTAATATTTGCCTGATTTCATCTGCGAATAAGCGTTGGTTTGCATACAAAAGTAACGATATTTATTCAGATAGCCGTATTTTCTATTAATTTTGCAGGAGAACTTTGGATAAGTCAAAAAAAAATAGATACCACGGATATGACACCTGTTTTTTTAATCGGTTATATGGGAAGCGGTAAGACCACGCTGGGACGGGTGCTGGCCAAGGCGATGGGATTTTCGTTTATCGACCTGGACTGGTATATCGAGGGGCGCTACCACAAGAGGGTTCGGGAGTTGTTTGCGGAACGGGGCGAATCCGGTTTCCGGGAGATAGAGAGCCGCCTGTTGCGGGAGGTGGGGCAGATGAACGATACCGTGGTTGCCGCCGGGGGAGGAACCCCCTGTTTTAACGACAACCTTGATTTTATGCGCCGAAGCGGGCTGGTGGTTTACCTCAAAGCCTCCGAGGAGGTGCTCTTTGACCGGCTCCGGCAGGCTCGCAGCCAACGGCCATTGTTGCGCGGTAAAAACGATGAGGAGTTGCGCGCCTATCTGTCCGAGACGCTCGATCAGCGGTCGCCCTACTATATGCAGGCCCATTGCGTGTTCGACTCCTCCCGCCTGGAATCGGTGAAAGAGATTGATGTTGCCGCCCAAGAATTAAAAAAAATCATTTACCAGCAAATAGATAAGATATGAAAAATTTGATTTGGATATGCTGTTGCATCTGTCTCCTTTTGGCGGGTGGCCATGCCCAGGCTCAGGAGAGTAAGAAGTTGCGGATTATGACCTACAACCTCCGGTTCGGGGAGTTGTCGTCGATGGAAGAACTGGCTGCCGTGATTTCGGAACAAAAGCCCGATATTGTGGCCATCCAGGAGGTGGATATCATGACCAGCCGTCCGGGTGTGGATCACCAGCATGGCGTGAATTTTATTACCGAGTTGGGCTATTACACGAAGATGTTTCCCCTGTATGGCAAGACGATACCCCATGCCGGCGGATGGTACGGCATCGGTATCCTGACCAAATATCCCTATATCCGCGTGGAGAAGACGATGTTGCCCCGTACCGGCAACAACGAACCCCGTGCGTTGCTGGCTGCTACCGTCGAGGTGGAAGAAGATACGGTGGTATTTGCCTGCACGCACCTGGATTATACCACTTCGGAGGCCCGTCAGAAACAGGTGGCGGTAATCAAATCGGTGTTGGAGAACCTGCCTTATCCGGTTATTGTCGGGGGGGATTTCAACGC
>CASGEW010000036.1 GCA_949300615.1 uncultured Bacteroidales bacterium | reverse complement strand
GAAGCGTTCTTCAAATACCTTTTGATGCAGGCGGGCTCCGTTGAATCCGGCAGCCATCGAGAGCTCGATGTCGCGTTTCAGGGCTTCGTCCGAGGGGGCTGTCCAGATACCGTCGGGATAGAATCCCTGGTCCAGTACCAGACGTTGGTAATACGGTTGGTTGTTGAGGTATATCTTGTTGCCTTCGGTATGTATCTTGCGCATCCCGAAGTAGGAGGTTACCCGGTCGATGACGTCGCCTGCCGCATTTTTCAGCTCGAATACCACGTCGTAGAGGAAGGGCGATTCGGGGCTCCACCATTTCGCTTTTTTGATAGGCAGCGATACGACCGATCCCGAAGCGATGGGGGCGGTGTTGCTGGCTACTGTTTTATTCCCGTCTTTTACGGTAACGGTAAGTGTATTGCCCGATACGTTCCGGCGCATGGTAAATTCCATCGATACCGTGTTGCGGTCGATGTCGGTGATGTATTTTACCCGTTCTATGGCACACGGAGCTACGGCTTCCATCCATACGGTCTGCCAGATGCCGGTGGTACGTGTGTACATACATTCAAACGGCCCATGCCGCAACGACTGTTTCCCGGCCGATTGCATCCGGCTTCGCAAGTCGCTCTTGGCATTGACTACGAGCGAGTGTGTTTGTCCCGGTTTGACGAAGGGGGTAATATCTACCGTGAACGAGTCGGACCCTCCGAAATGGCGATCCACGAATTTTCCGTCGATGTAGATTTCCGATTCGTAATATACCGCTCCGAAATGAAGCAGGATATCTTTTCCGTCCCACTCTGCCGGGATGGTGATGTTGCGTTGATACCAGATGCAAGGGATAAACTCCTTGTATTCTACCCCCGACAGTTTACTTTCAGGGGCAAACGGAACGATAATTTTTCCATCGAACCCTTTGCTATCTTTCAGTCCTCGTTCCCAGCCGGTTTTTACCAAGTCGAGCGTATAGCTCCATTCTCCATTCAGGTTCAGCCAATCGGCCCGTTCAAACTGGGGGCGGGGATATTCCGCGCGAGGTAGTGCCCACGAGCCTGCCCAACAGCAGATGCACGCGGTTAATGCCAGTACTATTTTTCTCATTAGCGTTTAATTTTTAGGGTGTTATTTTGATTGAGTTATAATTTGCGATTTTAGTATTCTCTTTTGGATTTAAAGTATGTTTTCTCTTTGCAACAAAGATAACAGAAAAGTTTAAATATTAAAAATTCCTTATCCTGTAACCGTATATCGGAAGAGACGATTCTGGGGTAAAATTTGTGTATGTCGAAAAATTTCCCCATTTTTAACTCTGTTATGGAGTGTCATGAAAAGATTGTTTTTGAGGAGTGGGGCCTGATTCCTTATGCCGAAGCATACCGTCGGCAACGGGAGCTGTTTGACCTTCGGGTATCGGCGAAGCGGAACGGCGAAGATACGCCCTGCGATGTGTGGGTCTTCTGCGAGCATTCGCCGGTGATTACGATGGGACAGCACGGCAACCGTCGCAATTTGCTCTATTCTGCCGAAACTTTGAAAGCGAGAGCCATCGATTTCTTTCTCACGGACAGAGGGGGAGATGTTACCTTTCACGGGCCCGGGCAGTGTGTCTGTTATCCTTTGCTGGATTTGGAACGTCGCCGCATGGGGTTGAGACGTTACGTCGAGTTGTTGGAGGAGGTGGTTATCCGTACCCTGTCCGGATACGGGATTGTTGCCGGTCGGTTGCCGGGAGCTTCCGGGGTCTGGATAGAACCGGGAACTGCGCAGGAACGCAAAATATGTGCCGTGGGTATCCGCAGCAGTCGTTACGTTACGATGCACGGTATTGCCCTGAATGTCAATACCGATCTCTCCGGATTCTCGTTGATCAATCCGTGTGGATTTGCCGATAAGGGGGTAACCTCCCTCTCCCGGGAATTGGGTCGGCCGCTTGATATGGAAGGGTTCAAAATGCATCTCCGGCAGCACGTATTGTCCCTTTTTTCGTAAAAACGATGTGGTGCCTCGGTTATATATTGCGACGATTGCCTCCAACCAAGGAGGCTTTTTATTAATTTTGTGCCCGAAACAGTATTCAGATAGAGCATGATTTCGATTGAATCACTTACGGTAGAGTTTGGGGGGAAGCCCCTTTTCGATAACATCTCCTACGTCATCAACAAGAAAGACCGCATCGCGCTGATAGGGAAAAATGGTGCCGGCAAATCGACCATGTTGAAGATCATTGCCGGGTTGCAACGTCCTACTTCGGGAAATGTATCTATTCCTAAGGGTTTGACCATTGGCTACCTGCCCCAGCAGATGCGCCATACGGATGTACGTACCGTGCAACAAGAGGCCGAGTTGGCCTTCTCCCATATCCGGGAGATGGAGGAGTCGGTGGCCCGCATCAACCAGGCATTGTTAGATCGTACCGACTACGAAAGCGATGAATACCGCCGGTTGATCGAGCAGTTCAGTTACCTGAATGAACAGTTGCAACTTGCCGGAGCCTCCAATTTCCAGGCCGAAATCGAAAAGACCTTGTTGGGATTGGGCTTTAACCGTACGGATTTGGATCGTCCCACCTCCGAGTTCAGCGGCGGTTGGCGTATGCGCATCGAACTGGCCAAGCTGCTTTTGCAACGCCCCGATGTGCTGTTGCTCGACGAGCCTACCAACCACCTCGACATAGAGTCCATCCAATGGTTGGAATCGTTCCTGGCCACCCGTGCCAATGCCGTTGTCTTGGTATCGCACGACCGCGCTTTCCTCGATGCCGTTACCACCCGTACCATCGAAATATCGTTGGGCAGTATTTACGACTATAAGGTCAATTACTCTCATTTCGTCCAGTTGCGGGCCGAACGTTTGGAACAGCAGCAGCGGGCGTACGAGAACCAGCAGAAACAGATCCAGGATACCGAGGCCTTTATCGAACGGTTCCGTTACAAGGCCACCAAGGCCGTGCAGGTACAGTCGCGTATCAAACAGCTCGAAAAGCTGGAACGGGTAGAGGTGGACGAGGTGGACAACTCCCGCCTGAACCTCAAATTCCCTCCCGCACCGCGCTCGGGCGATTATCCGGTGATTGCCGAGAATCTGAAAAAAGCGTACGGTTCGCACGTGGTGTTCGATCAGGTAACCTTTACGATAGAGCGGGGAGAGAAAGTGGCTTTTGTCGGGAAAAACGGCGAGGGAAAATCGACGCTGGTCAAGTGTATCATGCATGAAATAGATGATTATACCGGAACGCTCAAATTGGGTTACAACATCAAGATCGGTTATTTTGCCCAGAACCAGGCCCAGATGATGGACGAGGAGTTGACCGTTTTCGATACCATCGATCGGGTGGCCGTAGGAGACATCCGTACCAAGATACGGGATATTCTGGGAGCCTTTATGTTCGGGGGGGAGGCCTCCGATAAAAAGGTGAAAGTGCTTTCTGGTGGCGAGAAGACCCGTTTGGCCATGATTCGTTTGCTGCTCGAACCGGTCAACCTGCTGATTCTCGATGAGCCGACCAACCATCTGGATATGAGGTCGAAAGATGTATTGAAGCAGGCGATTAAGGATTTTGACGGGACGGTCATCGTCGTTTCGCACGATCGCGAGTTCCTCGACGGGCTCGTCTCCAAGGTGTATGAGTTCGGCGGAGGCCGGGTGCGCGAACACTTGGGCGGAATTTATGAATTTCTGGAACGAAAGAAACTCGATAGCCTAAAAGAGTTGGAACGCCCTGTTGCGGTATCTACGGCATCTCGTGCAGAAAAGGAGAAAGAGAAACCGGCAACCGAGAATAAACTCTCGTACGAAGCACGTAAAGAGTTACAGCGCCAGATAAAACGGGCCGAACGTGCCGTAGAGGCTACTGAACGCCGGATTCAGGAGATAGAGAAACAGATCGCCGAAATCGAACAGCAGCTCTCTACCCCCGAAGGGCTCTCTGACCTGGACCTGTGTGAAAAGCATGGCGCGTTGCAGCGGGAGTTGAACGAGCGGATGGAGTGCTGGGAAGCCGAGACCTCTGAATTGGAACGGCTCCGACAACAAGAATAATGCGATAAAAAATAAAAGTATGAGAACCTTCATGTTATGTATCTTGCAGTGTCTCTTGCTGCCGTTGTGGGCAGGAACACCGCAATTTGAAAAAAGAGAGTTGGTAACGGCCCAGGGCGACACGTTGTTGTACCGGGTGCTGTATCCCGAAAATTACGATGCCTCGGCTTCTGCTAAATATCCGTTGGTGTTGTTTTTGCACGGAGCAGGCGAACGGGGTACGGATAACGAAAAACAGTTAACGCATGGGGCCGGACAGTTCCTGAATCCGGTCAACCGGGAGAAATACCCGGCCATTGTCTTGTTTCCCCAATGTCCGCCGGACCTTTATTGGGGTCTCGACAATCGTCCCGAAAATGGATTGGAAAACGACAAGTTCCCGCAAAAACCGCCTCTTTCAAAAGCCTTTACTCAGGTCAAGGAGTTGGTCGATAAAGTTATCGACCAGGAACGTGTCGATACCCGTCGCATATACGTCGTAGGCCTTTCGATGGGAGGGATGGGTACCTTTGATATGGCCGCCCGTTTCCCCGATCTGTTTGCAGCCGCCGTACCCATCTGCGGAGGCATCTGTCCCGAACGGTTGGCTCCGGCGGTGAAGAAGGTCAAATTCCGTATCTTCCATGGCGATACCGACGATATCGTTCCCGTAGATAATTCGCGCCAGATATATACCTACCTGAAAAAAGCCGGAGCCGATGTCGAGTACATCGAGTTCCCCGGTTGCAACCACGGCAGCTGGAATCCGGCGTTTAACCGTCCCGACTTTATGGAGTGGCTGTTCAAGCAGAAGAAATAGCGATGAAGAAAATGCCCGAAAGGAGACTCTTCTCCTTTCGGGCATTTTTATAGATATATAAAAATAATCATAGACGTTTGTATAAGTTTATCATATCTTTCTTGAAGATGTCTGTCGAGAAGATGGTTAGATAACGTTTTCTTCCGTTCAATCCCAACCAATATTGTTGTTGTGTGTCATTTAATAATAAAGCAATTTTGTCTGCTAAATTTTTAATAGATTGGTTTGCATCATCAAAAGTTAAGTCCGCTAATAGTCCGGTATAGTTATTTTTTATAATGTCTGCTGGTCCACTAGTGTTAAATGCTATTACAGGTAAGTAAAACATCATCATTTCTAATATTATGTACCCAAATTCTTCGTATAATGAAGGGCAAACACCTATGTCTGATACAGCTAAGAGTTTATAAAGTTGTTTTTTCTCTAAAAAACCTGTAAAAGTAATATTTGTCCACAAATCATGAGTAAATGATAGAGTGGCATCATAATTACCTTCACCAACAATAAATAAATGGAATTTATATCCTTTCCTTTTGAGAATTGATAATGCTTGTAGTAAGCATTGTATACCTTTTGTTTCTTCTAATCTTCCAGCAAAGACAATAATTTTTTCATTTATGTCAATAGCCAATTTTTTTCGAAGTATTGGTTTTATAATTTTTTTGTTGGGATATAAATCTTTTACAGTGTTGTATATTAATAGATGCTTATTGTCTTCTATTTTATATAGAAATTTGTTTTGTTTATATGCGTGCTGAGAAACGGATATTACGGCATCTGCATATTTTTTAATAAGGATTCTAACTTCTGAAATTTCTTTGAGATTCTTTCTTAGGGTTTCATTTTTTTGTTTTGTGTATTTTTGTATAGTTTTATATAGTTCCTTTTTGTTCCCTTTCATGTTTAAAATAGATTGGGAATAATGTATTGTCAATATGATTTTTGCTTTTAGGTGTTTTTTTATGAGTTTGGCAAATATTGATGTTTTTAGAAAGTTGAGGTGAAAAATGTTTTCTGCATTTAAATCAATATAGTTTTGTGATATTTTTACGGCATTGTCATAATAGACGTTTTCTGGTATGGTATTATCTATAGGCCTGGGGATGGAAATACCTTCTATCCCATTTATTGTCTGGGTTGTAACTTCTTGAGCATTGGCATTAAGGAGTACTATGTGGAATGTAAATTGTTTTTCCTTTATTAATGAAAGTATATTCTTTATGTATGTACCTACTCCATATATACTTCCTTTACAAGGATGATAAACAAGATAAATGTGTTTCATTTTAATAGGTTTTATTAAGAATTACAATTTACCTCTTATATCTTAAAAAAATATAAGAGGTAAAATTGATTATAATTATTAAATAAAATATTTTCCAGTATTGTATTTTAATTAAAGATGTTGCAAATACAAGGAATATTTTTGTTAAATTATTTGTTCTTTATATACCTTAATATTTATAAATACAATTGAAAATATAGTTGTTTGCATAGGTTTTAATTATTATGGATGTGATCTCCAATATTCACCTTCGTTAAATCCTTCATATGTAAAATCTCGATAATCTCCGTTATAATATAATGTATATTTTATACTGTCAGATTTATATCTGGCCATATTCATATCTTGGTTGCTAGGATCTCCATTATTAGGAATATTAGGATGACTATGGATAAATTGTACAGTATTATTAGAAAGATTAAAATTGATTTCGTCGTTGAGATTGCTTGAACCTATTCGAACTAAGGTCTGATTGTATTCTGATAAGTAGCATACTTCCATACCCCATTCAATATCCGTATTGTCAGCACAGAACTCGAATAATTCTTTTCCAATATCTTGACTTATACCTGGATTTTCAGATAATCGGAGGGTGTTTTTAGGGAATTGCATGGTTTTTCCAGATGGGAGAGCAAGAATATCATAAATTTCATTACATTCGTTCTCTCCACATTCGTGATGGAATTTTCCATCTTTAATTGTCCAATGAGCATTCCCACTATAGGTTTGTTCTTCATTAGATTCGAAAATAGGATAGTTTTCAATGTTAGATAGTTGTTTTCTAGTTTCAGTCATAAAAATAATTTTTTAAGAGTTATACAATAATGATTGTTCTTAATTTATACATATTCCCGGGATAATTAATTCTTTTGTTTTTAATAGTATTAACATGATAATACTTTAATTTTAAACAAAAAAGAAATCGTTGTACTTAATCGTATAATTAGGAAGAACAACCGTGAATATGATGCAAAAATGAAAAAGAAGAATCTATTATATATGTTATAAAAATATATTAGTATATTATTTATCTTTATTGAGTTTTTATAATGAGTTATATTGCAGAAAATCAATCTATTTATTACTATATAAGAGAAAATAAGTTGCAAACTTAACAAGTTATTTATATCTTCGCGATTAAAAATATTTCTTTGTAAAAAGGGTAAAACAAACATATTATCTTAATCTTCGTCGAATGAAAAACAAAAGATATTTCTGGCGGTTGCTTTTATGGGTCGGCATATTGTGTGTATGTATGGGTGCTACATCCGTTAAAGAGAGAGAAAAAACAGCCTTGACGGTTTCGGACGATGAACCAGTATGGTTTTGCGACTATAACGGGAATTTAGGCGTTTCACCCATAAAGGGGATTATATACAATGCCATCAACAAAGATTACGTTGAAAACAAGAACGGCCTAACCATCCGGACACACCAGGATAAGACCCGGGATCCACACTCCGGGAGCAGTGAAAAAACGTTTCAAATCATCGCAATCAACAGGAATGCCACTCCTGACACGAGGGGAGGTTATTTCAACGCACAGCTAACCCCTCTTTCAGATGCCCAGCAGATTGATTTTTCCATCAATAAGTTCTATCCGTTTGGTTATGAGCGTATCCTGGTCTGGGCACTTATGCCTAAATCCATCGAAAAGGTGGAGTACAAAACACTTCAACAACGGATAGACGAGCAACTGAACTATTACGAAGGTATCCAGAACCCGCTTGTATGTTTTACGTTAAGAAGAAGCGATGAATATACATCTGCCAACAATTCTGTCTTGTATGTGGTGAATGGTATAGAAATACCCGAAAGGGTATTTGATGCCCTGAATCCGATTTTTATCCGTTCGTTGAACCGGAGGACAGACGAAGAGACATTGCGCAAGTATAACAGAAAAAAGGCGAAAGAGGTCGTTGTCATTGAGACGTTTACCCACCAGGAGATTATTGCTCCGAATGTCATTCTCTCTACCGGGCGGGGGAATGCGCGCTTTTTTGTAAATGACATAGAGATAACCAAAGATATTTTTCTGGCCTTAAAACCCGCTTATTTCAGAGAGACGCAGAAAATACGGGAGAACGATGAAAATTACCGATACATAGAGGGTAAACATCCCGAGGATAATCCTAAAACACGGACCCTGTATAAGGCCTATATCTAATGTAGGCCCCCGGTTTTATACATATTTACAATCTTTTATGGCGCGACCTTTGTCATTTATCGCTAATTTTGTCCGGGAAAAGATAAAGATACAATGATAGAAATTTCAAAAGACATTTTTTATGTAGGCGTCAACGACCGGACCAAACACCGGTTCGAGGCGTTGTGGCCCCTGCCGTTGGGAGTATCGTACAATTCGTATTTAATTGTTGATGAAAAGGTGGCGTTGATAGACACGGTAGATCATTGCCATGCCGATCTCTATCTCTCGAAAATCAAAGAGGTGTTGGGCGATCGCCCGATAGATTACTTGGTCATCAACCACATGGAGCCTGACCATTCGGCCGCCATCCGTTTTATCCGGCAACACTATCCGGATATTACCCTGGTGGGGAACTGCAAAACGTTGCAGATGGTAAATGGCTTTTACGGCATTTGCCAGGGGACGCACGAAGTAAAAGATAAAGATACGTTGTCGTTGGGTTCGCGGAGTTTGCACTTTTACCTGACCCCCATGGTGCACTGGCCCGAGACGATGATGACATACGACCCGCTCTCCAAAACCCTCTTCTCGGGCGATGCTTTCGGTTGCTTTGGCGCCTTGAACGGAGGCGTTGTCGATACCGAAATCAATACTGATATCTATTGGGATGAGATGTGGCGCTATTACGCCAACATCGTGGGCAAATATGGCTCACCTGTACAGAAAGCGTTGCAAAAGCTGTCGGGGACGGATATCCGTCTGATATGCTCTACGCACGGGCCGGTTTGGAAAGAACAGATATCCCGGGTAGTCGATCTCTATGACCGGGCCAGCCGTTACGAAGGAGCTCCCGGTGTGGTTATCGCATACGGCAGTATGTATGGCAATACCGAGCAGATGGCCGAGTATATGGCCCGCGTATTGGTAGAGAAGGGTATCCGCGATGTAGTTCTGCACAATGTAACCAAATCGCATCTATCGTACGTATTGCGGGATATCTTTAAATACAAAGGGTTGATTATCGGCAGCCCCACCTATACGAATGACCTTTTCCCCGAAATCGAGTCGCTGGTATCCAAACTGGAAAGTCGCGACGTAAAGAACCGTCTTTTCGGCTATTTCGGCTCCTATACGTGGGCCGGAGCCGCCGTACGGCACTTGACGGCCTTTGCCCACAAGATGCGTTGGGAGGTGGTTGCAGAACCGGTAGAGATGAAACAGGGTTTCTCTGCCGACATAATGGCGCCCTGCCGTCAATTGGCCGAGAATATGGCTGAGCGGTTACAAGCGTAAGATTTGATTTTAGCGATGTTTTTTGGATATTTCCCTTTTCCGGCCATCCGGAAGAGGGATTTTTTTTAGGGGGCTGCGGTATTTCTGTCTGGGAAGGAATCTCTCGTTGAGGAGAGTATTGATAAATAAAAAAGGGAAGCAGTCGAGCTTCCCTTTTTTATCTTTTGTCCTAATATTAAAGAGCGTTGATTTCTTTCAATACGCTGTTTGTTTTGTGAACGGCAGCAGCGCTCTTGGCGAACAGCGCCTTTTCTTCGTCGTTCAGTTGGAAATCGACAATCTTTTCGCAACCGTTTTTGCCCAAGATAACCGGAACGCCGATGCAGATGTCCGATTCTCCGTATTCACCTTCCAGGTAAACGCTGCAAGGAATCAGCTTTTTCTGGTCGTGGATGATGGATTCTACTACAAAAGCAGCAGCAGCTCCCGGAGCGTACCAAGCCGATGTGCCGAGCAGACCGGTCAATGTAGCACCGCCTACCATGGTATCGGCAGCTACTTTACTCAAAACTTCTGCACTCAGGTAGTTGGAAACGGGAACACCTTTGTAGGTAGCGTAACGGGTCAACGGAATCATGGTCGTATCGCCGTGTCCGCCGATAACAACACCTTCAACTTCGTTGGCGTTGGCATTCAGAGCCTGGCTCAAATAGCATTTGAAACGAGAGCTGTCCAACGCGCCACCCATACCGATTACGCGGTTTTTAGGAAGACCTGTTGCTTTGAGAGTCAGGTATGTCATGGTATCCATCGGGTTGCTTACGCATACGATGATGGCATTGGGCGAATAGGTTAGGATATTGTTTACAACCGATTTTACGATACCGGCGTTTACACCGATCAACTCTTCGCGAGTCATACCCGGTTTACGGGGAATACCGGATGTTACTACCACTACATCCGAATCTTTTGTTGCAGCATAGTCGTTGGTTACACCGCTGATGCGAGAGTCGAATCCTAACAATGCGGCTGTTTGCATCATATCCAGCGATTTCCCTTCGGAAATACCTTCTTTGATGTCCAACAATACCACTTGATCAGCCACTTCTTTAAAAGCTAATACATTAGCGCACGTAGCACCTACGTTACCTGCACCTACAACTGTTACTTTTGACATAATCTATATACTTTATTTTGATGAATGAAATCTCGTTTTTCAACCCAACAAAGATAGGACTAATTCCAATTAAAGAAAAATATCCGTAATTAATTTTTGATTAATATTTGTCAAATAGATGCGTCTGTCAAACAACCTGTCTTTTTGATAAAACGCAATAATTACCACATGAGAATTCATCATACGATTCTTTTTTTAATTGATCCATCAAAAAGTGTTTTGTTAATTATGTAGGTTTGTATGACGTTGAAAGTTTTCTTCTTAGAAATAAAAATAAGGGTATGATGATGCGGAGAGGTGGTTGAGGAGGATGTTTCTCTTTCCTCATATTGCGGAGGCGAGACCTGTTTTGGGCAAGGTGTTTAAGAAACGGATTTTGGGGTATTTTGAATCTTTTGGGCGGGTAGGTTGTTTGGTGTTACATACTGCTCGTCTATGTAAACCGGATTATACCCTTACGATGGAAGGTGTGGATACAGATGGAACTGTCCGACGGTTTACTACAAAACTCCCGTTGACAGAATAATGACTGATTATCTAACTCGTTTGTCGGATGTGCAGTGCTTGAAAGATGTATTTTTTTTTGAAGGTGTAATAAAAACTTAGAATAGTTCTGTTCCGACAAAGTTGTTGAATTTACAAGTGTGTGCATTTATAAATTGTCGATTCCCATCGAGAAATGTCGGAAACAGAACTATTTTCTATGACTGTGCAATGTAATTTTGTAGAAAAATTTTTGTGAAGTTCCCTCTTCTTGTTTTTTTGTCTATAAAGCTACATAAAACGCGAAGCTAAGATAATGATTTTTTTTGAAATAGCGTAGAGAAAATAAGAAATTCGTATGAAAAAATAGGAATTTCGATAAATTGATAATTTTGGGAGGCGGTTTTGTAAGAGTTATATTTCTGATGGGAGAGGGATTTTTCAGGTTATAATATCAGACAAGGAGGCCCATTTATCTGTGAAGAATTTAGATGAACCTCCTTGTCGAATATAAGAGAGAAGAAGCCGTGTTAACAGAGAGCATCTTGGGTTTGCAGGTGTAACCTTTCCGTTTAAACGGGTATGACAATAAACGTGGTGCTTTTGCCTGTAATATGGGATATTACTCGTTGGGCCGTATCTTATTCTATGGTTTGCGGAGAGGTGGTAGGCCCGTCCACCCGCAAAATACCATCTTCTCCGATACTCATTTTGTCGATGAATACCACTCTTTTGTTACCGGTTTTGCTTGTCCTTCCGTGATAGACGCAATAGAGTTGTTTCCCGTCGCGACTGGTAGTTACGCTGTTGTGTCCCGTTCCGGTTACAATACCGCCTTGTGCCGTATTTTTTTGTAGTACCGGGTTGTTGTCAGCTTTTCGGAAAGGTCCTAACGGGTTTTCTGATACGGCGTATCCTACGGCGTAGTTGGCTCCTCCGAAAAAGTTGGCCGAGTACATCATATAGTATTTCCCGTCGTGCTTCAACATGAACGAGCCTTCGGTCCACCGGCGGTTTACTTCGCCCGAGGTAACCGAGCGGCTCTCCCATTCGCTCTGCGTGTCATCCGCTTTTACGGGCGGACGCAGCAGGAGGACCGGTTCGCCTATTACCCCCGTCAGGTCCGGTTTTACCTGGATGCCATATATCCAGCTCTCTTCTATCTCATCGAACTTCCCTTCTGCCCGCGCTTTGTCGGCAATCTCGCTCTCTACCGGATGTTTGTAACAACAGCGCGAATAATAGAGATAGAGATTCCCTTGGTCGTCTTCAATCAGGTTGCCGTCTATGATGGGATATCCTGGGTCGAACAGAGGTCCGTCGCTGAGCTCCTTAAACGGGCCGGTAGGCTTGTCGGATACCGCTACCCCGATGCGGAAATTCTCGGCTTCGTTTGTCGGGTTGTACCGCCAGTCTGCGCTGAAAAGCATATAGTATTTCCCGTTCCGGTAGTAAACTTCCGGTGCCCAGAAATTGGCTATGGCCCACGAATCGGGGGTATTGCCGCGGTAAACCTGTCCTTCTGGAGCCCAATGTACCAGATCGTCCGACGAGCAGGCCTCGAATCCGTCGATGTTGCCGCTTTCGCTGGTCCCGTACATATAGTAGCGCCCGTCGGGGGCTAACAGAACAAAGGGGTCGCCGAATTGTACCTCCAACGGGTTCTGGTATTCGGTTTTGTTTTTCCCGGTTTGGCAGGAACAAAAGAGAGCAACGCTTAATATGAATGTTATGTGTCGAAACATGATGGGCTGTTATTGGTTTATTCGATCGTTACGGTTACCCCGTCGCTGTAATTGTCGTATTGCAACAGACAGGTTTTACTGGTGTTGTCCCAACTGTATGTTACTTTGATAGGCTCTCCCTGGTGGGTAGCCGTTATTTTAATAGGCTCTTTTTTCAGCAATACGCGCATGGCGTTGCGGGTTTTGCTCGGGCTTCGGGTCAGGAAGGTGAATTTCCCGTCGTTCGTCTGGGCTTGATAGACGCGGGCGGCTCCGCATAAGACGCGGGGAGCCTCTTTCCGTGAGATTTTTTTCAGGTTGAGTAAGAAGGCTTGTTCTCCCGGACGGACGGTTTTGGTCTTGCATATCGGCAACGTGGGATCGAACAGGTCGATATACAACCCTTTGGCCGTATAAGAGTCATCGCTTACGCTTTCTTCCATCACCGCTATCAGGTCGTAATATCCTCTTGACAGCGTGTAATAGTTCTTGTATTGCAACTTCCCGGCTTTGGCATCTTTTTGATAGGCCTGTTCTACCAGCCGGAGCAACTCCTGGTCGTTGTTGGCTTGCAACACGAACTCTTTCGGGTCTTGGCGAACGACATAAACCTTCCCTTTCCCGGCCTTGGCTCCGATAAGGGCTTGGTCGGGATCTATCCCGATCAGTTCAAACAGGTGTTCAGAGGGGGCCGAATAGTTTTTCCCGTTGGTGTTCCACCACTCCATCACCGACTGGAAGGGGTCGTTGTCGCGGGCGCAATAGATCAATACACCGCCCTTTTTCACCCATTCGGCCAGGTAGGTATGTTGTTCTTCCTGCATCGGTTTCATGCCGGCGTATGACATCAGCAGCACCTGGATATCTTTGAGTGTATTGGGGTGATAGAGGTTCTCGATGTGCACGGTTCTTACCGGGATGCCCCGTTTGAAAAGCGGGTTGTAGAATCCGTACAGGTTCGACAATCCCGGGTCGGAATAACCCTTGTGACTGGGGGAGAACTGGAACATCCCCGAGTTGGACATCAAGATGCCGATGCCTCCTGAGCCGGATATCTTGTTGTCGGTTACCGGCATATCGTTCAATGTGTTGATCATTACCTGCATCTGGGTGGCGTAGGCCGGAGAGATGTTTTCTGACTTCCCGGTGGCAGGGTTCGGGTATTTCGACAGGTAGATACGGTCGGGCCACGGCATCACTTCGTAGTAGTTGTTGCGGGGGAAGAAGAGTTTGGCGGCAAAGGTGGCCTGGTAGTTGCGTTTGTAGTCGTCCCAGTCGCGTACGGCGTCTTCGATGGGGTCTGTCAGGAAATAGACGCGGCGGCCGGTGGGGGCTGTCATCGACTCGGTACAGTCGTATTCTAAATAGGCATTTTCAAAGACCCGTTCTTTGGACATTCCGTTGTAGTAGTTGGCCGTACGGGCGGTTCCTGTCCAGACTTGTCCGATGTATCCGTCCACGCAGTCGAGTGAGGCCAGGCTTGCTTCGGGGCTGACCAGTTGCCAAGCCGTATAATTGACCAGCGAGTGTGTGGCTACGTAGCATTTTACCTCCCGCTCGATTGATTTGGCGTAGTCTTTGGCGTAGGTAAAGCACTCTTCGATAGCTTTGTAGTTGAGGTGGTATTTGAGCTTGTGCGACAGGTAGGTGTTTTCGGGCGATTCGTGTTGCGGCCGCCACGGAAATCCGTAATATTTTTCCCATTCGCGTTTAAATGCTTCGCTGTAACCGGCAAACATCCAGATTTCCGGTTCTTCCAAGAAGATATATTCTACCCCTTCGTCTATTACTTTCTTGATGACGTACTCTTTCATATAGGCGATAAAGGCGTCGTTGGGGATGATATAGGGGACACCCCGGGTGGTGCCGTGCCATATCGTATCGCCGTTTTGGCGGATTTGTGCTTGGTCCCAGTGGTTTACTCCATCTATTTTCCCATCCAGATAGTCGTTGCTTACGCCCCAGGAGATACCGATCATAAAGTCGATGTGATATCCTTGTTCTTTCCAGCTTTGGATTCGTTCAGGAAGTCGGTGGATACCGTAAACCATGACACGGTCGGCCCGAATATCTACCTCGGGCCTGAAAAATCCGGATGTCTGGAACGTGGTGTTGTCTTTTGGCGAGAGTTGCCCCCAGGCTTGCGGGGTGCATAGTAGCAGGAGCGATAACAGCAGATTGATAAAAGTTGGCTTGTTCATAAAGGTTTTGTTTGTATGGATTGATGTTTATAGAATAATTCCTTTGTCTATACTCTGGGGGAGCTGGCCGAAATCGAAAAACGTCGCTTTGATACCGGCGTCGGTTACCGATACGATATTCATCCCCGATTTTCCGCGTATCGGGTATCCCACGGCCCCTGCGGTACACAACGGGACTCCTGCCGAACGATCGCTGGCCGGAAAATGGAGATGCCCCGACAGGTAGGTATCTACCTTGTTGTTTCGGAACAGTTCCAAATACTCGGTACGTTTTTCAAGAGGCAGGTTTTCGTACGTTTTTTTCTCGTCCGGTTGGTTTACATAGATAGGGTGGTGTCCTGCCACGATTCGGTATTTGTATTTTTGCCCTTTTTTCAGCTCTTTCTGCAACCACTGGGCCTGTTTCGTCTCTAACGGAGTGTTCCCTGCCCAGATGAGGTTGGTGTTGATACCGATTACATAGGTGTTTTTATAACTGAACGAAAAACGGTCTGCCCCGAAATTTTTTTTATACTGTTCTACATCGTCCGTGGTGGCATTGTTGCCTACATCGTGATTGCCAGGGACCTCATATACCGGGATTTTCTTGTCGATAAGGGCTGTCAGACGTTTATATTCGGCTACTTGATTGTGGTTACTGCGGTCGTGTACCAAATCTCCGGTAATGAGTACATATTTGGGTTTGAGCCGGTTGATGGCATCGACGGCCTGTTGCATCAACTTGGTCTCTTTTTCAAAAGAGGAGTGTTTCTCAAAAGAACCGAACATACCGAATTGCGGATCGGAAAGGTGAATAAACGAGTATTCTGCACCTCCTTTTTTTCGGAATCCCTCTATGGCTGATATCTTGTCGGGAAACAACAGAGCCAGGCATCCCGATGTTGCCGACAGAAGAAATGTTCGTCTTTTCATATTATTTGTAATCAGGTTAACATCGGTATGTTTGCGTGATACCGTTTTACCTTTCAAAGGTAAGATTTTTCCGTTAAGAATAAAAACGGGAAGCCTGTTTTGTTTATCGACTTCCCGCATTATATTTTCCGAGGCTAATTTCTTTTACGACAGGTAACTGTCAAACTTTTTCATGGCCTGTTTGACGCAATGGTTTGATATGGCATAGTACCACGCCACGGGGACGAAACAGAATAGAAAACGTTTGGCCGAATAAGAAAGAACGTTTTGAATCGTATCCCATTTGTAATCTATTTGGTAAAGGGCTATCATGTACAAAAGGGCTGCGGTGATTATCATTATCAGTAAGAGCAGGTTGTCCTGTTTTTTGATGAGGTACCAACCGTTCAGCAGGAGCGAGATGAGTAACGCTACAAAGGTCCATCCGTAGAATAGCGTATTGGCAAAGTGCAATTTCATGAAATGCCAGATTGTCCCGGCTTTTTCAGCATCCCAATAGGGGCGGACAATAGCAATGCTTTCGGCGTAGAAATGGCTGACCTTCATAAAAATCACCCACAGGAGAGCCGGAATGAGCGAAGCTGTTACGGGCAATATTGCTTTCCAGTTTCGGTTCTTTATACCATCTATCAAAACAGCCAGCAAGGCGGCACCGATAAATACGATTCCGTCTGTACGGGTCCAGATGTTGATGCCCAGCAGCAGCGAACCGATATACAGGTCTTTCTTTTCCCGTTCCCGGAACCAGAGTGCGAGATAGATGATGCCCAACGATGCACTGACGGCATGTATGACGTTGGTGGCCGATAGCGAGGAAAACCCGATCATTTCAGGCGTGATCATCATAAAAAAGGTGGTGATGGCGGCTCCCGTTTTGCCGATAACCCGATCCAAGCTGCCGTAAAAAGCAATCAGGAAAAAGAGGTATATCAAGGCTGGTATCAGTTTTGATGTCTCTGCCCCCAGCAGATAGACAAAGGCATAACTGAGTTGCAGCATCGGCGCGTATGTGATATAGCTGCCAGCCTGGTTGATTTGGGGCATATAGTCGGGTTGGAACAGGCTCAGGTTTTTTAGGGTATGTTCTTGTGCGATGACGTATCCGATGGTATCGAATCCGGCCAAACTGTCCCTGTCGAAGGTCGGGAAATAGATACATTTGGCAAAATTCATGTATTCCAGGTAGAGGATGACCCCGATAAAAAACAACCATACTAAGTTATACCGGGGGGTGGTAAAATGCAAGCTGTTTTTATAGTAAGCCGCAACCTCTTCTTTTTTTCGGTACAACGGATAGAGCAATGCCAGTATCAGGATTCCGTCAGCAACGAAAATATTGGGAACCGTCAGGGGAATACCCAACAGGTTGATGATGGCCATGAGCATGGTTTGAATACCTATTCCGATGGGGAAGGAGAGCCCGATTTTTTCATACCACGAAAATTTTAGAGATATATTATTCAAGAGGATGAATCCTATGGCGATTACAATGACAATTCCTGTGATGAGCATAATTCGGTTATTTTTGAGGGGTTACGGGTAAAACTCCATTTTGGTATGTCGAGTCGGTCGGATATGAGAGTTTGTCTTTCCCTTCTCCGTTTACGATGGCCACATAGTTGATTTGATCGGCATATTTACTGACATTCAGTTCGCTTTCCAATACCAGTTTCCGCGGATAAAGAAAACGGGTGGCGTAAATTTTGTTGTATATGTGGGCAAAGGGGCTTCCCTTTTTGGAGAATGCTTCTTGCGAAGGGTAAAGGATGACGGCATTTTCAGGCGTAGATTGTTTGATGAAATACAAATATTCATAATTGATCCCGAGTTTCATCTGCATTTTTTGTTCAAACGATATGTCCGGGTATTGTTTTATTAGGCTCATGTTTCCTTTAAGCAGGTTGTAATATACCCATTTGTATGCAGGTTGTTCGGTAAATGTCAATTTAACCAGTAAGAAAGCCAGGAGCAGGAACAGGATATTTTTAAATAACCATTTCCCGTTTGTCCCGGAGTTGTTTGGGTGTGCTGTCTCTGGTTGGGTTGTTTTTGTATGTGTTTTCGCCATAGCCTAAATTTTTGTGAATCTGTATTTAAAAAGGATGTAAATGGCTTCGATCCCGTCGCGCCATTTTATTTTCTTCCCCTCTTTTTTCGACCGGGGATAATATTTGATAGGGAGCTCCTTTATAGCATAGCCTCGTTTCAAGGCTTTGGATGTAACTTCCGGGCAGAACCCGAACCGGTTACTGGTCAGGGGTATGGATTTTAATACGGTTGCGTCGAACATTTTGTAACAAGTCGGTTCGTCGGTTATTTTTACGTTGAATAACAGGCTGGTAATGAATGAGACAAGCCGGCCTCCCCAATAAAAGCTGCGGTATGAATAGTGGTTGCTTTTATTTAACAGGCGCGAACCGTACACAATCTGGTATTCGCCCGATAAAATAGGCTGTAATAAGATTGCATAATCGGCCGGATCATATTCCAAATCAGCGTCTTGGATGATGATGACATCACCTGTGGCTAAATGGATACCGGTTCGTACGGCGTATCCTTTCCCCCGGTTGCGTGGGAGTTTGGTATATTGGATCGAGGTGTCGGGGTGTGTATGGATAAATGCTTTTACTTTCTCTTCTGTATTGTCCGTAGAGCAGTCATCGACGATCAGTATCTCTTTGGCGATCGGGTATTCTCGCCCCTCTTCTGTGTCGGACAAGGGGGTGGACAATATTTTTTCTAAAACTTGGGTGATGGTTTTAGACTCGTTGTATGCAGGTATAATTATCGAGAGTTTTTTATGTCTCATATAATTCCGTTGTACAGGTTTTTATCTACTCAGATACAAATATAACAGGAATATTCCGGGATAAAAAGATTGTAAGGGAAAATTCATCCATATTCATAAAAAAGACGGACTTGTCAGATACGAGTCCGTCTTTTTGTTAATCATGAGAATATAATCATTGGTGTGTTATTCTATGGCGGCTTGTGCTGCGGCTACTCGGGCGATGGGTACACGGTACGGGCTGCAACTTACATAGTTCATTCCGATAGAGGCGCAGAATTTGACAGAAGAGGGCTCTCCTCCGTGTTCTCCGCAAATGCCCACTTTCAAAGAGGGTTTGGTAGAGCGCCCTTTTTCGGTTCCTATGCGTACCAGTTGTCCGACACCTTCTTGGTCGAGTATCTGGAACGGGTCGTTTTTGAGAATGCCTCTTTCCAGGTAGATTTTCAGGAATTTGCCGGCGTCGTCGCGTGAATAACCGAAAGTCATTTGTGTCAGGTCGTTGGTACCGAAAGAGAAGAAGTCGGCCACTTCGGCTATTCTGTCGGCGGTTAAGGCTGCGCGAGGTACCTCTATCATCGTTCCGATCTTGTAATCGACGCGGTCTCCCCGTTCAGCAAATACCTGTTCGGCCGTGGCTTTGATAATTTGGGCCTGCAATTTCAACTCTTCGATAACCCCTACCAGCGGAACCATAATTTCGGGAATAACGGTGCATCCTTTTGCCTTGATGTTCAAGGCTGCTTCTATGATGGCCCGGGCTTGCATTTCGGTAATTTCCGGATAGGTACATCCCAACCGGCAACCGCGGTGGCCTAACATCGGGTTGAATTCTTCCAACGCGTCGCAGGCAGATTTGACTTCATCTATGGATAGACCCATCTCTGTGGCCATCTCTTTCTGGGTAGCCAGTTGATGGGGTACGAATTCGTGTAGCGGGGGATCCAGTAACCGGATGGTAACGCCGTATCCGTCCATGGCTTCAAAAATACCTTCAAAGTCAGACCGTTGCATCGGCAGGAGTTTCTTCAAGGCTTCGCGTCGGCCCTCTTCGTCTTTGGACAGGATCATTTCACGCATGGCCTTGATACGTTCACCTTCAAAGAACATATGTTCGGTACGGCACAAGCCGATACCTTTGGCGCCGAATCGGCGAGCTACCCGTGCATCTTTGGGGGTGTCGGCATTGGTGCGTACATCTACCTGGGTATATTTTTCAGCCAATTCCATGATTTTGCTGAAATCGCCGCTCAGATCGGCATCTACCGTCGGCACTTCGCCCTCGTACACTTCTCCGGTAGAACCGTTCAGCGAAATCCAGTCGCCTTCTTTGTACACTTTGCCTTTCATCTCAACGGTACGTTCTTTGTAATCGACCTTGATTTCTCCGGCCCCCGATACGCAGCATTTTCCCATGCCGCGGGCAACGACGGCAGCGTGCGAGGTCATCCCGCCGCGGGCGGTCAAGATACCTTGTGCTACATTCATTCCACGCAAGTCTTCGGGCGAGGTTTCTATACGAACCAAAATAACGCGTTTGCGCTTTTCTGCCCAGCTTTCGGCATCTTCGGCAAAGAAGACGATTTTTCCTGCGGCAGCTCCCGGCGATGCGGGCAACCCTTTGGCAATGACTTTGGCGTTTTTCAAGGCCTGTTTGTCGAATACCGGGTGCAACAGTTCGTCCAGTTTTCCGGGTTCCATCCGTTTGAGGGCTGTTTTTTCGTCGATCATACCTTGGCGAAGCATATCCATGGCTATTTTTACCATGGCGGCTCCGGTGCGTTTCCCGTTACGGGTTTGCTAGGTCTTGCATATCCTTGAAATAGTTTTCCAGTTTTTGTTGAGTTTCGATCAGGTCTTTAGCGCAAGCCGGCATGGATTCTTCCAGAGAGGGGTATTTGCTGGCACGTTCTTCTTCGCTGATGCCTTGCAGTTTAGCCCAACGGCGAGAACCTTCTGTCGTAATTTGTTGGGGTGTGCGGATTCCGGCAACTACGTCCTCGCCTTGGGCATTGATCAAATATTCTCCGTTAAAGATGTCTTCACCTGTAGCCGCGTCGCGGGTAAAGGCTACGCCCGTTGCCGAGGTATTACCCATATTTCCGAACACCATAGCCTGTACGTTGACGGCAGTTCCCCACTCTTCGGGGATTTGGTTCATGCGGCGGTAGTAAATGGCGCGTTCGTTCATCCAGCTGTCGAATACGGCGCAGATAGCTCCCCACAGTTGTTCCCAAGGACAATCGGGGAAATCGTTTCCTGTACGTTCTTTTATGGCGGCTTTGAACCGTTTTACCAAAAGTTTCAGGTCTTCTACCGAGAGTTCAGTATCGTTGACGATTCCCTTTTGTTCTTTTACCTCGTCCATGATCTCTTCAAACGGGTCAATGTCGTCTTTGCTTTTGGGTTTCATTCCCAATACCACGTCTCCGTACATCTGTACAAAACGGCGGTAAGAGTCCCAAGCAAAACGGGGATTCCCCGATTTCTGGGCAATGCCTTCTACGGCTTTGTCCGTCAAACCTAAGTTCAATACCGTATCCATCATTCCGGGCATGGAGACACGTGCTCCCGAACGGACAGAGACCAACAGCGGATTTTCCGGATCGCCGAATTTGGTTCCCATGATTGATTCGATGTGGGCAACTGCTTTTTTCACATCTTCGTTGATGAGTTCAACTACGGCCTCTTTCCCTTTTTGGTTATATTCAGTACAAACCTCGGTTGTGATGGTAAATCCCGGAGGAACCGGAACTCCGATCAGGTTCATTTCCGCGAGGTTGGCACCTTTCCCTCCTAAGAGGTTCTTCATGTCTGAACGGCCTTCTGCCTGTCCATTCCCGAAAGTGTAAATTCTTTTACTCATTGTAAATTCTTTTTGCACAGTTAATTTTATCTAAGAAAAGGAAAATTCTCCCCTGCTTAGAATAATTAGTTATTGATTGATTTATAGGCGCAAATATATTACATATATGAAAAAATGCAACTATTCTGTAAAGATTTTTTTGCATACGATTAATTTTGTTGACCTTGCAAGGATTCTTCTGAAATTATTCGTACCTTTGTCCCAAATTGTTTTTGTTAAAAACCTTGTATTTTGGCTCGGAAAAAGAAAGAGTTACCGGTAATAGAGCAAATTGAGATTACCGATGTGGCGGCCGAAGGGAAAGCAATAGCAAGGTATAACGACCTGGTTATTTTTGTCCCTTATGTAGCCCCGGGAGATGTGGTGGATGTACAGTTGTATCGGAAGAAGAACCGGTATGCCGAAGGCAGAGTGCTTCAATTTCATCGTTATTCGCCCTTGCGGATAGAGCCCTTTTGCCAGCATTTCGGGGTATGTGGTGGATGTAAATGGCAGCATCTTCCCTATGAAGAGCAGTTGAAGTTTAAACAAAAGCAGGTGGTTGATCACCTGACTCGTATCGGGAAAATTGAACTCCCCCCGGTCTCTCCCATATTAGGATCGAAGAAAAGTATTTTTTATCGGAATAAGCTGGACTTTACCTTCTCCAATAAATCGTGGCTTACACCCGAGGAGTTGCAGTCGGAACAGACATTCGACTGCCGCAATGCGTTGGGGTTTCATATTCCGGGGATGTTCGACAAGGTGCTGGACATAAAAAAGTGTTGGTTGCAGGATGATATCTCCAACCAGATACGGCTCAGTATCCGTCAGTTTGCCCTCGAACACGATTATCCGTTTTTCGATTTGCGCCAACAGGAGGGGTTGATGCGTAACATCATCGTCCGTACTGCCTCAACGGGCGAGATCATGTTGATTGTTGTCTTTTTTCAGGACGATACCGACAAGATCAATGCGATGATGGAGTACATAGCCAATACGTTCCCTCAGATAACGTCCCTGTTGTACATCGTAAATCAAAAAGCGAACGACACGATTACCGACCCCATGATGATGCTGATGGCGGGTGTGGTGGCGCGCAACGCCGCCAAGGCGGGCCTGGACTATATCCGCACTCTGCTGTGAGCAGCGACGCCCCGGAAAAGGGCACGGCCCCTTTTCCGGGGCGTTTGCAAAAGTTCTGTAAATTTTGCCGAGGGGAGTGGCGAAAAAAGGGAAACTGGTCTATAATGAAAACGGTAAACCCGCGCCCCCGAAGGGAAGGCGGGGAGAGAGATCAAATCGTCGAAAGAGAAGGTCATGCCCATGTCTACAAACCGTTATGAAAGCCCTCTGTCCTCTCGCTACGCCAGCGACGAGATGCAGTATATTTTTTCCTCAGACAAGAAGTTCTCCACCTGGCGGCG
>CASGEW010000035.1 GCA_949300615.1 uncultured Bacteroidales bacterium | reverse complement strand
GCAAAGGTACAAAAGAAAATGAAATTTCAAAGTGTACTAAAAGTGTACTTAATGACGAAAAATGGGCAAAATATGGCAAAAATGGAGAAAATAAGAAATTCACAAATGACTGATAATAAGTGGAATAAATTCTTTTATTTTCCTATGATTTCTATGCCTTGTACCGGCTCTGGGTACAAGAGAAAGAGCTAAGTATATATCAAAATACTTGGCTCTTTTTTTATTTGATTAGATTTTCCCTATACATACTCAATCAATTGACTGATTAGGTTTTATAAAAAAGAACTTGTTTGCTGTTTAAAGAATACGGCAGGGTAACGTACCATGCCTCTTACTCCTTTCAGGGCATTGGGTATCAGTTCTATGATTTGACAATATTCAGGAGGTACATCAAACGGAAACTCTATACCATATTCTATTGCCGGGCAATAGCCGAATCGTGGATAATAATCTTTATGCCCAAGCAAAACAGTTGTTCCATATCCAAGTGCGGCAGCCCTTTTATGCGCCTCTTTCAGTAACATTCCTCCAATCCCATTATTTTGATATTCTGGATGAACAGCAAGAGGAGCTACAGCCAAAGAGGTTGTAACTCCGTTTTCAGTGATAATTTCTACTTTTGTCAGGAGAATATATCCCACTATCTTTCTTTCGTCAATTTTCGCAACTAACGATAGTTCCGGTATAAATGTATCGGACTTGTGTAACCTTTTCACTAAGGTGTGTTCTTGATGGTCACTTTCTTGCATATCAGCAAACGCAGTTTCTACCAATTTACAAATTGCTGGTAAATCGCTTTCCTCTTCCTGCCCTATCTCAATATCCATTACCTATTAATTTTAACTGATATACAAAAGAATTCAGTACACCCTTTTCTGAGAATGAAAAGAATCTCTTTTCTTATCGCTTTTGCTGTTTGGCTCTTTCACGCAACAGCAACGGGGTGAGGAGCACGACATAACCCAGGAACATTATACCGACAGTTGGCCACGGCGGGAGTGTGGAAAAGTGCATGACGGGATAATACACCAATGCATGGGCAACCAGCAGGATCAGCGTATATTGACCGATAAAGGTGATGGGGCGGTATTTGCCCAAGGTCGAACGGGAGAGGAAGGTATCCAGGTAGCGGCAAAGGTTGTTGAACGCAACGATTCCGCAATAGGCAAATAGCGGCCACAGCAAGTAATTCCCGGTAAGAAGGATGTTGCGATGATGTCCCACGATGGAAGGGCCCCACAACAAAAACGCCAAATAGCCTACCAGGCAGACGGCGAACAACTGTTTGTTCGTTTCGTATCGGCCGAAACGGTAGCCGATCATGAAAAAGGCGATACCCATCGCTACGTTCGGGAAATAAAAGGGCAACGGATTATTCAACTGGTGGAGCCCAAAGCCTATGGCTATGCAGATGACGATTGTTACGACAGGCGGTATGGACCACCGTATCAGGAAACGCGAGATGATGCGGACGAAAAGTAACGACAGGACGAACCAGGAGGGGACATTGACCAGGATATACCCATAGATGGAGAATGTTTTCAGAACATCGACGACGGAACTATGCCACGTGAGATTTCGGTCTATCGCTAAAATGGCCAAATAAACGACGTAACCTATCAGGCTCCATTTCAGAAACGGAATCAAAAGTTTTTTACAATCTTTGGCAACGCCCTCGCGGCAAGGCATCTCTTTGAAGAATTGCCCGGATCGGTAAAAGAACCACGGCATGGAGAAGGTTAAAAAGGGAAGGGCTACACGAACATCTACTTCGCCAAAGACTTTGCAATTATTCATGGCGTGAAAAGCCATAATCCAAAGAATTAGGATTCCTCCGGCCAAATCAACAAATTTTACTCTTTTCTGTTCCATATTCAAGTATATGATTTTATATCATCCGACGATAAAATAGAAGGAGGTAAATTGATATTTCCCCTGGGAAGTCGTGGAAAATGCAACAAGTTGCTGACATCCTCTTCCTATAAATTATATCCTGTTCTCTTTTCTAACGTATCTACCTGCGTCGAGGCTTCTTCTATCCATCTCCTTACGGCCTTAAGGGGGTACAAGGAAAAACGGACGACCTCCTCGTATAACAACGGGGATATGCTTAAATACTTGATTTTCGAGGGCCTATTTTTTTCGCTCGATGGTATATTGCAAAATATTTTTCAACGAGGGATAAACCGGCGACTCTTTAAAAATCTCGATGGCTTGCAGGGCTTCGTCTCGAAACCGGTACATGACCTTTTCGGCATATTCAATCCCGCCGTTTGCTTTGGCAAATTCGATGAGGGAGTGTATCTCGTCGTTTGTCAGGTGTATCTTTTCGAGCAGGACGGTGTAGTGCTTTCGGGTAGCGTCGTCCGTTTGGGAGAGGGCGTATATCAGGGGCAGGGTAACTTTCCCTTCCCGGATGTCGTTGCCGGTGGGTTTCCCGATGGCCGGGTCGTTGAAATAGTCGAATATATCATCTTTGATTTGGAAGCACATCCCTAATTTTTCACCGAAAGAGAGGATATGTTTTACCCGTTCGTCCGATTTTCCCGATGATCGGGCGCCTACTTTCATACACGCAACAAAGAGGGAGGCGGTTTTTTTGTTGATGACCTCGAAGTAGGCCTCTTCGCTAAGGATTTTTCGGCGGGCGTTGTCGAGTTGTTCGATTTCTCCCCAGGCCAGGTCTCGTCCCAGTTGTGATAGCGTGGAGATGATCTCGATGTCGTTGGTCGATAAAGAACATTTTAATGCCGTTGAGACGAAAAAATCTCCTACCAGTACGGCAATCCGGTTGTCCCAGATGGCGTTTACCGACTCTTTGCCCCGGCGCTGGAAGGTGGCATCCACTACATCGTCGTGGATGAGGCTGGCGTTGTGCAGCAACTCTATGGATAAGGCGGCGTCGATCGTCTCTTGCCGGATCTCTCCGAACAACCGTGCGGCGAGCAGAACCAATATGGGGCGCATTTGTTTCCCTTTGGTGGAGAGATAGTAGTCAACTACCGAATTCAAAAGTTGATTGGTCGATGCCAGTTCTTGGGCCAGTGCCCTATTTAGTAAATCTAATTCTTGGCGTATGGGTTGTTTGATCTCTACAAGTATATCCATAGTGTATGAATGAGATGCAAAAATAGCAATAAAACAAAAGATATCGTATTTTTATTGTATTTTTACGTGAAAATCTGTTTAAAAAACAGTCCTTGCCTATAATAGAAACTTCAAGAAACGGGAAATTGTTTAGCCGTGTAAATGTTTTTTTATGAGAGTTCTGACGCAAATTTTTTGTTTGGTTTTTGTTTGGTTTGGTGAACTGGCTACTTCCGAGAGCATCTTTTGTCAGGCCAAGCAGCGGCGGGTGGATCTAATCGGCGATTTGGCTTTTGAACGGGGTATCTCGGTGCGCGATCCGCAAGAGGGGGTGGACAACCGGTGCGGTACGATCTATTTCGGGAAACCCTCGGACGAGGCTCCGTTGTGGATTCTTTCGCAGTGGGCCAGCCGTTATAACCTTTGGGGCGAGGAGTTGCAAAAGGGGCGGCGCGGTGAACGGTTTTATGAAAACAAAGGCAAACGGGTATCGGTATTCCCGGGAGGGAGGTTCCGGTTGGAGATACGCACCAGGCCCGAATATGGAGAGCGTGTCCGGCAGTTTTACCAAAGCTGGCCGCATCTGTATGTGGAGCAGCCGGTTGAACCCGGGATTCCGTTGGGCCGGTGCCAAGCGTTGCGCTATACCCTGTCGGCCAAGCTGTTGTACTGTAAAAATTATATGGACGATGCGTTTGACCCGAGCATACACACCTGTCACGTGGTTTCTCACGTGGCGGTGCAGAACCGGAATCCGGAGTCGGAATATTATTTGAAATCTTTTTTGTTGAGTATCCCCATATACGATTACCGGTATCCTTTCCCTCCGGGAGAGCATTTCGTGGATACCGGCACCAAAGAGGTGGTTACGAACCTGTTTGTTTATGGCCCGGCGGGTGATCGGCTCTGGAATGGGCCCATTTCATCGGGAAATTGGCAACGTGCGGAAGCTGATCTGTTGCCTTATGTGAAAGAGGCTATCGGGTTGGCCGGATGGGCCGGTTCGCCGTTGGACGATTGGCAGGTTACGTACTTCATTATGGGGTGGGAGAGCGAAGGAACGTTCGATGCCGCCATGGAGTTTAAGCACCTCCGTTTGCAGGCAGTGATAGAAGAGTAATGTTTAAGATGAAAGATATATAGAGAAACTGTTATGTCCGAAAAAAGACTTTTTTTATTAGATGCTTATGCGTTGATATACCGTTCCTATTACGCGTTTATCAAGAACCCCCGTATCAACTCCAAAGGGGTGAATACTTCGGCGATTTTCGGGTTTGTGAATACCCTCGAAGAGTTGTTGCGCAAGGAGAATCCCTCGCACATAGCGGTCGGGTTCGATCCGGCCGGCCCCACCTTTCGGCACGAAGCGTTTGAACAGTACAAGGCCCAACGGGAGGAGACGCCCGAGGTAATCCGGCAGTCGGTACCGGTGATCAAGGAGATCATCTCGGCGTACCGTATTCCGGTGGTGGAGGTCCCCGGGTTCGAGGCGGACGATGTGATCGGTACCTTGGCGAAATTGGCCGAAAAAGAGGGTTTCGATACCTACATGATGACCCCCGACAAGGATTACGGGCAGCTGGTTTCGCCCCGTATATTCATGTACAAACCTAAATTCGGGGGCGATTTCGAGGTACTGGGCGTCGAGGAGGTCTTGAAACGGTTCTCCATCACCTCGCCCGCGCAGGTAATCGATATTCTGGGGCTGATGGGAGATGCCTCCGACAACATCCCCGGATGTCCCGGAGTGGGAGAGAAGACGGCGATTAAACTGGTCGGGGAGTTCGGCAGCATCGAAAACCTGCTGGAAAATACCGACCGGTTGAAAGGGGCGTTGAAGAGTAAGATAGAGTCGAATCGGGAGCAGATACGTTTCTCGAAATTTTTGGCGACCATCAGGACAGATGTCCCGGTAACGTTCGATGAAAAGGCACTTCTCCGCGAAGAGGTGGACGAGCAGAAAATTCGCAAGATTTTTGAAGAGTTGGAGTTCCGTTCGCTTGCCGATCGGGTGTTGGGGCGGAATGTCTCCTCGACGGTGGCTGCTTCCGAAAAGAAAAAAGAGCCGGTGCAGGGATCGCTTTTCGGTTCTCTTTTCGATGCGGCGTCTCAACCGGATGCTCCAACGGCGGTGTTGGATGAGCCCGCGGCGCTGGCCTCGCTTCCAACTACGCCCCATACCTACCACCTGGTAACCGAGGAGGCACAGATATCGGCGCTGGCACGACAATTGGAAACGGCCCCGGAGTTCGCTTTCGACACCGAGACAACCGGTGTGGACCCTATCCGGGAGAAGCTGGTGGGTTTCTCATTCGCCTGCCGGGAGGGTGAGGCCTATTATGTACCGGCCCCTGCCGACGAGCAGGAGGCCCGGCGGCTGGTGGCCCGATTCAAATCGGCGTTGGAGAACGAACGCTCCCTGAAAATAGGGCAAAACATCAAATACGATTACATCGTCTTTAAAAATTACGGTGTTACGGTAAAGGGCCGTTTTTTCGACACGATGGTGGCCCATTACCTCCTGCAACCCGAACAGCGCCACAACATGGATTACCTGGCAGAGACCTACTTGCGGTATAAAACCATTCCGATAGAGGAGCTCATCGGGCCTCGCGGAAAAAACCAGTTGAAGATGAGCCAGCTTCCGCCCTCCCGTATCTGCGATTATGCGGCCGAAGACGCCGACGTTACGTTGCGGTTGAAACATGTTTTGGAGCGGGAGCTCGAAAAGGAGGGGATGGTGTCGCTCTTCCACGACATGGAGATGCCCCTGACCCGGGTATTGGCGGAGATGGAGATGGCCGGTGTGCGGTTGGATTGCGGTATTCTGCAACAGACCTCTGAACTGTTGGGCTCGCGTATCGAGCGCATCGAGAGGGAGATATACGACCTGGCCGGGGCCCCGTTCAACGTCAGCTCGCCCAAACAGGTCGGGGAGGTACTGTTCGATCGGTTGAAGATAGACGAAAAGATGAAAAAGACCAAAACCGGACAGTACTCTACCACCGAGGAGGTGTTGGAGAAGTTACGGAACAAGCACCCCATTGTGGGGAAAATCCTGGAACAACGCGGGCTAAAAAAATTACTGAATACCTATGTAAATGCCTTACCTGAGTTGATATACCCCCGTACGGGAAAGATTCATACTTCGTTCAATCAGGCCATTACGGCTACCGGGCGGCTCAGTTCCAGCAATCCGAACTTGCAGAACATCCCCATTCGTGACGAGGAGGGAAAAGAGATTCGTCGGGCTTTTATTGCCGACGAGGGGTGTCGCTTCTATTCGGCCGACTACTCCCAGATAGAGTTGCGTATCATGGCCCATTTGAGCGGAGATGAGCACATGATCGGGGCATTCCTTTCGGGAGCGGACATCCATGCGGCCACCGCCTCCAAAATTTACAAGGTCCCTATGGAGGAGGTCACCAAAGAGATGCGCCGCAAGGCCAAAACGGCCAATTTCGGTATCATATACGGCATTTCGGTCTTCGGGTTGTCCGAGCGGTTGAACATCCCCCGTTCGGAGGCGAAACAGTTGATAGAGGGCTATTTCGAGACATTCCCACAGGTGCGGGCCTATATGGACGAGAGCATCGCCGTAGCCCGGAAAAAGGGCTATGTGGAGACCATCGGCGGACGGAAACGGATGCTACCCGACATAAATTCGCACAACAGCGTGGTGCGGGGATATGCCGAACGAAACGCCATAAACGCCCCCATACAGGGAAGCGCGGCTGATATTATCAAGATTGCCATGGTGCGTATTGCCGACCGGATGCAGCGGGAGGGGTTGCAGGCGCACATGATTTTGCAGGTACACGACGAATTGAACTTCAATGTCCCGATCGATGAGCTTGAACGGCTCGACCGCATCGTGAAAGAGGAGATGGAGGGAGCTTATCGCCTGAAAGTCCCCCTGGTAGTGGATACCGGTGTCGGCGAGAATTGGTTGGCGGCACATTGATCGCCGGGGTGAGGGCTTATCGTTGCGACAGTATCCGATGTCCGATGCGGCAGCTGAGGCACTCCCGGTGGTCGCAGTACCGGTTTCTGAGTTGGAGGAGGGCCTGCGACTCGAATGCGTTTCGCGGGACGATTCCGGCCGATGCAAATTCGGAGACGATGCGGTTCTTTTCGGGCGTGAGGGTTTCGAGTAGCCGCAGGGCACGCTCTTTGTAGGCGTCGTTCCGGCTGTGGAGGCCGTAGGCGTATAACAGCGGGGCGGCGATGTTGATCAGCAGGCTCTCGGCGGAGGCTCGTCCCAATGTCTTTTTTCGGGAGGCGGATGTCTTTCCGAAAGCGTAATGGGTATTCCAGTATCCGGATAACTCTATTTTAAACAACTCCCGAAAATCTTGCACTGATTCGGCTTCGCAAATGCGGGCGAAAAGCGAATCCCGTTGGGTGATGCAGCGAGCCAGCATCGCAATGCGGATGCAGGGGGAGTTCATGGGACGCATCCGTGTACCGTCTTTCCGGCAGGAGGTAGGCGGCGGGGTCAATCTGAATTTTTGTTTTAAAAACAGGTATTCCCTTTGCAGCTGTTGGTAATAGGGGTCGGTCGTGAGGGAGGAGTCTCCTAATAAACCGGCCTGTCCGAAGAGAATGGCCTCTACCTGGAAAAGCGAATCGGCGTGTTTTTGCATGAAGCGCAACGGGGTGTGGCGGGCCAGCCGCTCAAAGGTGTCGCTGTGGGTATGGAATCCTAAGTGGCGGCACAGCAGGCGGTAGCAGACCTCCTCCCAGTTGCCGTGTTCCTGGTTTAACCACTCTTGAATACGTTGGGTCTTCTGTTCCAGCCGTTCGGCGGAGAGCGCCGCCATCCAGTCGGAGAGGAGCAGCGGGTCTTGTGTGGGTAACCAGCCGGTACAGGGAAGGGATACCGTGTGCGCCGTCAACGTATCGAATCGCTCTTTCAGTTCTGTCGAAACCGGTAGCACGAATTGGGGAACTCTCTCTTTGTTTGACCGGAGGATTGGGCCATCGTCCTCTTGTACAACCAGCAACAGGGTGGTATCGTAAGCGTTGTCCGGAATGTCCGGGGCAAGTGCAAGGGAAGATTTGGGTAGTACGGTGATATTACCGGCCCACGTTTGTCCGTCCAGCCGTATTTGGGCATTGAAAAAGGTGGCACCGGAAGAATCTTGCAGTCTTCCCGGATGGATGATTTCCAACCGTTGTCCGTCGGTAGTTGTCAAATGCCGGGTGTCGAACAGGCGGTATTGCCAGATATGTCGTAACAGCTTTTCCATAAAATTAAATCTTTTACAAAGAGGCTAATCGGTGATTTTCATTATCTTTGCAAGTCGTAAAAAGCGCTGTCTGAAAAAGCACGCTAAAAACAAAGATACGAAAAACAAAATGTAATATGAAATTAGCATTGATCGGTTACGGTAAAATGGGGCGGGAGATAGAGCAAATCGCCCGGAACCGTGGACATGAAATTGTAAGCATCATAGATGTAGATAACCAGCAGGATTTTGAATCGGAGGCTTTCCGTAGCGCCGATGTTGCCATCGAATTTACGGTACCTTCGGTTGCCGTACAGAATTATCGGAAATGTTTTGCGGCCGGTGTGCCGGTAGTTTCGGGAACTACCGGATGGCTGGAACATCTGCCGGAGATAAAGGAGGCCTGCCGTCAGGGACAAACCTTTTTTTACGCTTCCAATTTCAGTTTGGGCGTAAACATCTTTTTTGCTTTGAACCGTTATTTGGCGAGAATCATGAACGATTTTCCCGCTTACGAGGTCAAAATGGAAGAGGTGCATCACATCCATAAGCTGGATGCCCCCAGCGGGACCGCCATTACCTTGGCCGAGGATATTCTGGAAGAGCTCGATCGCAAAACCGGCTGGGTAGAGGGACGGGAAGCCGCTCCCGAAGAAATCGGGATAACGGCCATCCGTCGCGATGAAGTTCCCGGTATCCATACCATCGAATATGAATCGGATGTCGATACCATCCGTATTACCCACGATGCCAAAAGCCGCAAGGGATTTGCCCTGGGTGCGGTGGTAGCCGCTGAATTTACGTGTGGGAAAAAGGGTTTCTTGACCATGAAAGATATGTTGCCTTTTTGCAATAACAAAAAATAATCCAATGACGAACGAGATAAAAAAAGACAAGAAGAGTTGTCCGCTGGCCGGACGCTTTTGCAACGTCTCCAAATCGAGATGGATACGGTTTGCCGTGGTAACCCTCCTCTACCTGGCATTTACGGTATGGGTGGGGAATTATTGGCTGTGTCTGGGATTACTCCTGATTATCGATATTTATTTGACACGCTTTGTTCCGTGGGGAGGTTGGAAGAAATCGAAAAATCCGACCATCCGAAAAACGATGGAATGGGTAGATGCCATTGTTTTCGCCTTGGTGGCGGTCTATTTGATCAACACCTTCTTTTTCCAGAACTATAAAATACCCACCCCTTCGTTGGAAAAGACTCTTTTGGTGGGCGATTACCTGTTCGTAAGCAAACTGAGTTACGGACCGCGTGTACCCAATACGCCGTTGTCTTTCCCCCTGGCGCAGCATACCATGCCCATAACCGGGACGAAATCGTACATCGAGTGGCCGCAATGGCCTTACAAGCGGTTGGCCGGATTGGGAAAAGTAAAACGCAACGACATTGTCGTATTCAATTTCCCGGCAGGAGATACGGTGGCTACCCTGGTGCCCAACCCCGACTATCACGAACTGGTATATCGCAACGGTTGGGATGTGGTAAATAAAAACAAGGCTATTTTCGGCGACATCGTTTACCGTCCGGTAGATCGTCGTGAGAATTTTGTCAAACGGGCGGTCGGAATGCCGGGAGACAAGTTGCAGATTATTAATAACGAGCTTTTCATAAACGATACCCGGGCAGAAGACCCTAAAAATCTGCAATACAATATGTTTGTTCAAACAGCCGGCTCGTATCTGGATGAGAAAACCTTCCGGATGTTGGGTGTGAGCAAGGACGACCGTTTGCTGATGAACAACGAAAGCAATGCCGAGGCCATTTTTACCGCATTGGATTTGCACAAGAACAGCAACGGGACGTACAACCCCGTTTATCGGGTACCGTTGACATTGGATGCCTATTACAAGGCTTCGACCTTGCCTCAGATATTGGAGATGGTTCCCGAACCCGGGGGTTGGGGCGAGCAGATCTATCCGGCCGGTTTTGAAGATAGGTGGACCCGCTGCGACTACGGACCTATCTGGATTCCCAAGAAAGGTGAGTCGATAGAGTTGACTCCCGATAACCTCCGTATTTACGAACGGGTGATCCGGAATTATGAGGGGAATAGCCTGGAAATAAAGGACGGAAAGGCCTATATCAACGGGGAAGAGGCAAAATCTTATACCTTCCGGATGGATTACTATTTTATGATGGGCGATAATCGCGACAACTCGGCCGACTCGCGTGCCTGGGGGTTTGTGCCCGAAGATCACATCGTTGGGAAACCGTTGTTTGTCTGGCTTTCGATAGATAAGGACCGCGATTGGTTTGACGGACGTATCCGGTTCGATCGTTTCTTTAAGCGTGTAACACAAGATTGATTGAAATAAAAATAGAAAGTAAAAACCCTTTGTCCGACAAAGGGTTTTTACTTTCATCCCTTATTATTTTAGATGGAACGGGTTCTTCTTTCGACCGCCTATTTGGCTCCGGTATCGTATTATGCCCAATTCTTGCGCTTTGGGCAAGTTTGTGTGGAACGGTACGAACATTACCAGAAGCAGTCGTACCGAAATCGCTGCCATATTGTGGGAGCCAACGGAGTATTGCCTCTTTCCGTTCCGATTGTCAAGCCCGATTCTCCCGATACGCCCGTGTGCGATATCCGCGTTTCCGACCATGGAAATTGGAGGCATTTGCATTGGAATGCCATTGTGTCGGCCTATAACTCCACTCCCTTTTTTGAATATTATCAAGATGATTTCGCCCCCTTTTTTGAGAAAGTTCCTGCCTTTTTGTTCGACTTTAACGAACAGTTGCGCGAAACCGTTTGCGGGTTGCTTGACATTCATCCTTGTGTGGTTTATGCCGATTCTTATCGGCGGGATCTCTTGCCGCAGGAAGAAGATTTGCGGGAGGCCATCCACCCCAAACGCAAAGCGCCCGAAACCCGGTTGGGCTTTCATCCGACGCCTTATTACCAGGTGTTTTCCCAAAAATTCGGCTTTGTGGAGGATATGAGTATTCTTGACCTGCTGTTTAATATGGGGCCCGAATCGGTTATCGTGTTGCAGGAGAGTATTTCGGGAAAAATTTAGAGTAAGCGTTTTTTTTCTTTTTAAATAAAGAGAAAGCCCGTTTTTGCCGCCTGATATTCGGCGAGAATGTTTACCTTTGCAAAATTGGGAAATTGTGTAAAGCAACGAAAACAACGCAACTATGTATTCACGCAACTATGCCGAAGCGATAGAACGGACGGTGGAGAAACTCTCCGATTACAATTCGTTCAAGACCATTTGCTACCAGCATCATGACGGAGAACCTTTCCCCTCGGAAAAGGTGTTGCACGAGATTATCGAATTGTGCCGCTCGCTTATCTTCCCCGGTTTTTTCGGCCGGGCCAATGTACATAGCGGTACGATCGGGTATCACGTGGGTGTCAATATAGAACGGTTGATCGGGCTGTTGTCCGAGCAAATCCTGGCTGGGTTGTGCTTTACGTGCGACCATACCCGGGAAATCAAGCTGGACGAGCTTCGGAAAGAGGCGATGGAGAAAGCCGTTGCCTTTATTGAGTCGCTCCCCCAGTTGCGGAAAATATTGGCTACCGACGTGGAGGCGGCTTATAACGGCGATCCGGCAGCCGAAAGTTTCGGCGAGGTAATTGCCTGTTATCCGGCTATCCGGGCTATTAGCAATTACCGGATTGCCCATAATTTGATGGAGTTGGGCGTCCCGTTGATACCGCGTATGATTTCGGAGATGGCTCATTCCGAAACGGGGATCGACATTCATCCGGCAGCCACCATTGGCTCCTATTTCACCATAGACCACGGTACGGGGGTGGTGATTGGTGCCACGGCCATTATCGGCAACCATGTCAAGATTTACCAAGGGGTTACGTTGGGGGCCAAGAGCTTTCCGCTGGACGAGAACGGAAATCCGATCAAGGGGATTCCGCGCCATCCCATTATTGGCGATAACGTGATTATCTATTCCAACGCCACTATCTTAGGGCGGATAACCATCGGGACGGATGCCACCGTCGGCGGCAATATCTGGGTTACCGAAGATGTGGAACCCGGTGCCCGGGTAGTACAGACAAAAGCCAGCCGGTAAACCGGTTGTAACGATTTGGATTAAAATGAACCAACACATATCATAGAACGTGAAAACCGATAAATTTGAAATCATAGCCAAAACATTTCAGGAGTTGGAGGATGTCCTGGCCGAGGAGTTGTTGCAACTGGGGGCCGAGAACATCGAAATCGGTCGGCGCATGGTCTCTTTCACCGGCGACCAGGCGTTGCTCTACAAAGCCAATTTGTGTTGCCGTACCGCTTTGCGGATTCTGAAACCCATCTATACGTTTACTGCGCTCAATACAGACGAGGTGTATGACCGTATCAAGGAGGTGCAATGGGAAAAATTCCTGACACCGGACCAGACGTTCAGCATCGACTCGGTCGTCTATTCCGAAGAGTTCAAACACTCCAAGTTCGTTACCTACCGGGTGAAGGATGCCATTGCCGATTATTTCAATGAAAAATATGGGAAGCGCCCATCCGTGCGTCTGAACAATGCCGACATCATCCTGAACCTCCATATCGCCCAGAACCGGTGCACCCTTTCGCTGGACAGTTCGGGAGAGTCGCTGCATAAGCGCGGTTACCGCGTTGCCCAAAACGAAGCGCCCTTGAACGAGGTGCTGGCAGCCGGGATGATCCTGAAAACCGGGTGGAGGGGAGAATCCAACTTCATAGACCCCATGTGCGGTTCGGGAACGCTGTTGGTAGAGGCGGCGTTGATAGCCTGCAACATTGCCCCGGGAGTCTATCGCCAGAGTTTTGCCTTTGAAAAGTGGAAAGACTTTGACGAGGAGCTGTTTGAATCGATTTTCAACGACGATTCGCAGGAACGGGAATTTGCTTATAAGATATACGGATCGGACATCTCTCCCCGGGCGGTTCAGATGGCGCGCGACAACGTAAAGAGTGCCGGTGTGGCCCGCTATGTGGAGTTGAGCGTGTTGCCTTTCCAGAAATACGAACAGGCTCCCGAAAAGGGAATTCTGGTGACCAACCCGCCTTATGGCGAGAGAATCTCATCGCCCGATCTCTTCGGCCTGTACCAGATGATTGGCGAACGGCTTAAACACGTGTTCAAGGGATACGATGCCTGGATTATCTCCTACCACGACGAATGTTTCGATAAAATCGGGTTGAAACCGGCTGCCCGCATCATGCTGATGAACGGTGCGTTGGAGTGTGAATTCCGGAAATACGAGATTTTCGACGGGAAATACAAGGATTTTAAAACGGAATCGGGTGGGTTCCGCGAGAAAGGTCGGAGAGAGGCGCTTCCCGAGTTCAAAAAACGGGAGTTTGCCAGACCGGTACGCGGACTCCGGAAGCACGATGACGAGCTGTTTCGCGAGTCGGGAGGCCGGTTCGGCAAGGTAAAACCGGATGGCCGCAGGGGGGATACAGCGTCGCTTCGTAACCGGAAACCCGCAGAGGCGGACGCTTCTCAACGGACAACGGGAGCGTCGGGCCGTCGTAACAACCGCTGGGATAGCCTGGTTTCTCCGAAGGGAGAGTGGAAAAAAGAGAACCGTCCTTTCCCGCAGCATGAAAAAGCCTCCAAGGAGCGGAAAAAGGAGCTTCCGGAAAGGGCTAAAAAAACTCCTTCGGAATACGATGAGGAGTTGCCCAAGGCTTTTCGCCACTTCGATAAGTCCGAGAAATTCATTGCATTTAAACAACCTTCCCTGCCTCCCAGTGCGCAGGTCCCGGAAAAAAGGGTCGAAGGGAAACGGGAACGGATAAATGCCAAAGATAAAGAATCAGATAAAAAGTAACCTGAATATGAAAAAGCGAGCACTCAACATCCTGTTAATTTTTCTATCATTCGTTTTTACCATGCCGTTGCAATCGCAAACCCAACAACTGACCTTAGATGACCTGATTCCCGGAGGGAAGAGTTATTTCCGGTTTGTCCCAAAAAGCATCAAACAGTTGCAGTGGATGGGCGATGAGTATATCTTCCAGCGGGGCGATACCCTCTGGGCCGTCCATCCTGCCAAGAAGAAGGCGAAACGGGTATTGCTCCTGTTAGCCGACCTGAATAAGGCGTTGGAGGCACGGAGTTTCAAACCGGTAAGCTCCCTGCCCGGCGTACAGGCACGCTATCTGGAAGAGGAGAAGTGCGGGGTACTCGATTTTTATGCACACCAAAGTTATATCCGCTACAACACCGCTACTCAATCGATCGATTTTGCCATCCCCTATGAGAATGGCGATGGAGGGTTCGATTTCCAACCCGAATCGCACCGGATGGCGTTGACCAACGGCAAAGCCCTCTATATTGCCGAGGAGGGGAATAAACGTATCTGCGTCGCCTCGGACAAGGACGAAAACATCACCTTCGGACAGGCGGTACACCGGAACGAGTTTGGTATCACGAAAGGGACGTTCTGGTCTCCCTCGGGCCATGCGTTGGCTTTTTACCGGATGGACGAAACGCCGGTGGGCGATTATCCCCTGGTGGATATTTCGGCCCGGCAGGCAAAACTCAACAACATGAAATACCCGATGGCGGGGATGAACAGCCATCACGTAACGGTAGGCATCTTCTATCCCGACACCCAAAAGAGTGTCTATCTGAAAACCGGAGCGCCCCGGGACCGTTATTTCACCAACCTGGCCTGGTCGCCCGACGGTAACCAACTCTATATTGCCGAACTTAACCGCGATCAGGATAGTTGCCGCTTAAATGTGTACGATGCCCAATCGGGCTCGCTGCTGCGTACCCTCTTTACCGAAACCCATCCCAAATACGTCGAACCCGAACATCCGGTACTCTTCCTGAAAAACAATCCCGACCAGTTTATCTGGCAAAGCGAACGGGACGGTTTCAACCATTTGTACCTTTACGATACCCAAGGGAATCTGTTGCGTCAGCTGACACAGGGAGAGTGGGTGGTAACCGAGGTATTGGGCTTTGACAAGACGGGACGCTATCTCTTCTATGTCTCTACCCAGCCCTCGGCGTTGGAGCGGAATACCTTCCGGCTGGACATGAAGAGCGGAAAAACGATCCGCCTGACCGCCGATAACGGTGTGCACAGTACCCGTATCAACCGCTCGGGCGATTTTGCCCTCGATACATACAGCAACCACGATACGCCGCGCAACATCGACTTGATTTCCATCAAAAAGGAGACGAGCGAACGGCTCTTGACGGCCTCCGATCCCTACAAAGGATACCGGATGCCGCCGGTAGAGGTCGGGACGATTCTGGCTGCCGACGGGAAAACCGAACTCTATTACCGGATGGTCAAACCGGCAGATTTTGACCCGTCCAAAAAGTATCCCGTAGTGGTTTATGTCTATGGTGGCCCTCATGCCCAGATGATTACCGACTCGTACCGCTGGGCCGCCGGCGGCTGGGATACCTATATGGCACAACGGGGATATATCCTGTTTACGGTAGATAACCGGGGATCGGACAACCGGGGTCTCGACTTTGAAAATGTCACCTACCTGCACTTGGGGCAGGAAGAGGGGAAAGACCAGATGCAGGGCATCGCCTTCCTGAAAAGCCTTCCCTATGTCGATGCCGACCGCATCGGCGTTTGCGGATGGAGTTTCGGCGGATTCATGACCACGAACCTGATGCTCACCTATCCCGACACCTACAAGGTGGGTGTGGCCGGCGGTCCGGTAATAGACTGGAAGTATTACGAGGTGATGTACGGCGAACGCTACATGGGACATCCCAAGGACAACAAGGAGGGGTACGAAGCCTCGAACCTGAATAACAAGGCCGGGAACCTGAAAGGACACCTCTTGCTCATACACGGTGACATAGACCCCGTAGTGGTATGGCAGCACAGTTTGAGTTTCCTCAAAAAATGCGTGGAGGCGGGTACCTATCCCGACTATTTCGTCTATCCGGGCCATGTGCACAACGTGGCCGGTCGGGATCGGGTACATTTGCAGGAAAAGATTACCCGCTATTTCGATGATTATTTAAAATAAAGACCAGATATGAATGTATTGTTGTTAGGTTCAGGCGGTCGGGAGAGCGCGCTGGCATGGAAAATAAAACAGAGTCCCAAGGTAGAGCGGCTCTTTATCGCCCCCGGAAATGCCGGGACAGACTCAATCGGTGAGAATGTGGCCATCCGGGCAACCGATTTTGCGGCGATCGGGGATTTTGCCCTCCGCCATCAAATAGATATGGTGGTGGTAGGTCCCGAAGACCCGCTGGTAAAGGGGATATACGACTATTTCAAGGCGGATGCCGCTTTGCAGCATATCCCGGTGATAGGTCCCTCGAAAGCGGGGGCGCGTTTGGAAGGAAGTAAAGATTTTGCCAAGGCCTTTATGATGCGCCACGGGATTCCGACGGCCCGTTACCGGAGTTTTACCGTCGATACCCTGGACGAAGGGTTCCGTTTTCTGGAAACGTTGCAGGCCCCCTATGTGTTGAAGGCCGACGGACTGGCCGCCGGAAAGGGTGTGTTGATTATCGATAACCTGGAAGAGGCCCGGAGAGAGCTCTCCCACATGCTGAACGGTAGCTTCGGCGATGCCAGCCGGACGGTGGTGATCGAAGAGTTCCTGTCGGGGATAGAGTGTTCCGTATTTGTATTGACCGATGGAAATTCGTACAAGATACTACCGGTAGCCAAGGACTACAAGCGCATAGGAGAGGGCGACAAGGGATTGAACACGGGTGGCATGGGAGCTGTTTCGCCGGTCCCGTTTGCCGATGAAACCTTTATGCAGAAGGTGGAAGAGCGCATTGTAAAGCCTACGATCGAAGGGCTGAAAGCTGAACAAATTGATTACAAGGGGTTCATCTTTCTGGGGCTGATCAACGTGAAAGGAGAACCGATGGTGATAGAGTACAACGTGCGTATGGGAGATCCGGAAACGGAAGTAGTGATGTTGCGCATCGCCTCCGATCTGGTGGAACTGCTCGAAGGGGTAGCCGCCGGTACGTTGCACGAAAAACGGTTGGAGATAGACCCGAGGGCTGCTGTTACCGTGATGTTGGTCTCCGCAGGTTATCCCCAGGCATACGAGAAGGGAAAACCGATCAGCGGACACGACTGTATTTCGGACAGCATCGTGTTCCATGCCGGGACGAAAAAATCGGGCGATGCGGTCTTGACCGACGGGGGGCGCGTCATGGCGGTCAGTTCGTACGGGAAGGATAAGGACGAGGCTCTTGCCGTTTCGTTTGCAAACGCCCGCCGTATTGCGTTTGAAGGGAAATATTTCCGTTCGGACATAGGTTTTGATTTGTAAGAAAAGGTAGGTATAATATAATAAGGAGGGGGAGAACCGTAAATCCCCCTTTTTTGTCCTGTCCGTTGGGGCGGGGTCGGATGGATGTTCAAAAGAAAATGAGAGAAGCTCCGTTATCGCATATCGTGTCTGGTATCTATTCGCAATCGGTGGCCATCCTGGTGGCCGGTGTTGCCGTGGTAGCCGCGTATCTGGCAGGGGGGGAGCAACCCTTCCGTACGCTCGATGCGTTGATATGCCAGGCTCAGGAGTGGCTTTCGATGGCGCGGATGGCTGCATACGGGGTACATTTCGTGGAGATTGCCTTTTCGGCACTTGCGCTCTCGTATATGGCCTACTCGCGTAATGTCATCCGTACCCGAAGCAAGTTGCCCGGTATCTTCTTCGTCCTGTTCTGTTGCAGCTATCCCGCCTGTTTCCTGGAACCGTTGAGCGGAACCTTTATGGCTGTTATCCTGGCGGTTGTTTTCTTGATACTGTTTTCCCCCTCCACCGAGTTCCGGTTGCCGTTGCATCTCTATGTGGTTTCGTTCCTTTTCTCGGCGGCTGGTGTGTTGTATCCCTCGTTGTTTTTGTATATACCGGTCATTTGGTGGGGGTCGGCCAAGATGGCCTCTTTCGGGTTCAAATGCCTGTTGGCCTCGTTCTTGGGTATCGTTACCCCGTTTTGGTTGCTGGGAGCAGCCCAGGTAATCTGGGATTTTTCTTTTTGCTTTCAGCACTTTGTGGGCCATTTCTATCCGTTGCAGCTGATTGATTACCAGCAGCTCTCTTTTCCGCTGGTTTATACGGCGGTGATTGCGCTTATCGGATTTTTCTGTTGGGCAAGGAATACGGTATTGCAATACGAAGATAAAATTATTACCCGCATTTACAACGGGATGATCAATCTGTTGTTTTTCTATACATTGGTGTTGATCTGTTTGAATTACAGTGGATTTCCCGTTTATCTGCCCATTTTGACCGTCTGCGTGTCGTTGCAGGCCGCCCACTGTTTTACCCACGTCCAGAGCCGGCAGGGAGTATTTTTGTTCTACCTGATTATCACTGTTTTTATCCTGTTCTTCTTATGGAATTTGTTTCAGAACTTAGTAACTGGGGTTATATAGGACTTTTTATTGCTACGTTTCTGGCGGGGAGTATCATCCCGTTGAGTTCGGAAATCGTCATGTCGGCCTTGTTGGCGGCAGGATTCGATGGTTGGGGTTGTATCTGGGTGGCAACGGCCGGGAACTGGTTGGGCGGAATGACCTGTTACTACGTGGGGCATTTGGGAAAGATGGAGTGGATTGAAAAATACCTGCACATCGACCGGCAGAAACTGGCAAAGACGCAGCGATTCTTGCAAGGGAAAGGGGCGCTGATGGCCTTTTTCGTATTCCTTCCCGTGGTGGGAGACCTGATTATCGTGGCGTTCGGTTTGATGAGGGCCAATGTTTTTTGGGTGGGTCTCTCCATGCTCCTGGGAAAATTTCTCCGTTATTGGGTCTGGACCCAAGCCACGTTGGGGGTATTGACCCTTTTTTAAACGATTGGTTTGCTCCCTCGCAGAATCTCTCTTTTCCCTCCCGGAGGTCCGGCCAGCCGTTCTACCTGAAATCCGGCCCTTTGCAGACGTCTGCGTACCTCCCCTTTGGCGCAATAGGTGGTCAGGATACCTCCCGCTGCGGTATGTTCAAACAGGTTGCGGAAAATGGCTTCTTCCCACAATTCCGGTTGTTTTTCGGGGGCGAAGGCATCGAAATAGATGGCATCGTAGAGCCGGTCGAACGTGCAGCAGGTCAGGTCTTCCTGCCGCTTGTACAAGGTAAAGTAAGGCGTTATCTCTACCGGAGTATTCCAGCGGGCGGTGTGCAACGCCCGGAAAAGGGAGGCGTGTTGGGGTGAAATCGATTCGGGATAGCGCAACGCTTCGGCCTCCTGGCAAGAGAGGGGAAACAGTTCCAGGGAGGTATAGTGGAGGGTGATGTGGCGGCGGGCTGCTTCCAAACAGCTCAGGAATGTGTTCAACCCGGTTCCGAAGCCCACTTCCAGCAGGGAGATTTCAGGTTTATCTATTCGGTTCAGGGCCGACTCGATATAGACGTGAAGGGACTCGGCCAACGCCCCCTTTACCGAATGGTAATGCTCGTTCAGCCCCGGCAGGAAGAGCGTGGCCGAACCGTCGGCAGTTAATTCAATGACAGGTTTTTCTGCTTGCATCGTGTTGTACGGCTAATCGGCAACAAAAGTATAAAATAGATTTTCCGTAAAAAAGATTGTTCCCCGTTTTTCGGCCGAAAATTGTGACGGATATGGAGAAAAGCTCCCCATTTTTAGGGACGAAAACAATTCTTAAATATCTACATGACAAATTTTATACATATCTTTTATATCTTTGCGCCTCTTAATGAGTAGAAATTCGCAAACCGAAAATATATGAAACAATACAAGTTTTGGAACAACTTGCTCGGATGGGTGGCCTTTTTGATATCGGCCGTCGTCTATATCATGACATTGGAACCTACGGCAAGTTTTTGGGATTGTGGCGAGTTTATCGCCTCGGCGTATAAACAGGAGGTGGGACACCCTCCCGGAAGCCCGCTGTTCATGCTCACGGGCCGATTCTTCGCCAACTTTACCTCCGATCCCTCACACGTGGCCTATTTGGTAAACCTGATGTCCGGATTGCTGAGTGCCGGTACCATTCTGTTCCTGTTCTGGACCATTACCGCTCTGGCCAAGAAGATTATTGTACAGGATGGCGAAGAGATCTCTTTGTCCAAGATGATTGCCGTTTTGGGTAGTGGGATGGTAGGCGCCCTGGTATATGCTTTTTCCGATACGTTCTGGTTCTCGGCCGTCGAAGGGGAGGTATATGCCTACTCCTCTTTCTGTACGGCAGCCGTATTTTGGCTGATTTTGAAATGGGAATCCGTGGCCGACGAACCCTATTCCGGACGTTTCCTGGTCTTGATTGCCTATTTGATGGGGGTGGGTATTTGTGTACACCAGTTGAACCTCCTCTGCATCCCGGCCATCGTATTGGTCTATTACTACAAGAAATTCCCCAACAGCGACGTAAAAGGGTCGTTGATAGCGTTGGGTATCTCGTTCCTGATCATTTTGTTCCTGCTTTACGGGTTGTATCCCGGATTTATCCAGGTGGCCGGATGGTTTGAACTCTTTGCCGTAAAC
>CASGEW010000034.1 GCA_949300615.1 uncultured Bacteroidales bacterium | reverse complement strand
AGCACCGATATCGGTGCTTTTTTTGTGGGGTAGGAGAAGATGATATTTCAATAAGGAGAATTATCAAATTCAACAAGCGAGAGTTTTAGGGATAGTGATTGTAAATTTAAAAGCAATAAAAAAACAAGAACGAAATATTCGTCCTTGTTTTTTTATACTATTGGTTATTTATTGTTTGCTTTTTATTTCTTTATCTATTGCTTCATATTCCGGACCCATTTCAAGGTTATAGTATGTATTACGCAATGCTACGGAGAATGAATTTTCATTCGGGGCCAATTTATGTGCTTTTTCAAGATATGTCAGCGCTTTGCGGAATGCAGGATCTACTACATTTGTCCGTCCCTCTTTGTATTTCTTGATATCGTTGACAGCCGCAGCATTGTTTTCATCGCTGAGTTTGGCTGCTTGGTTGTAATAGATGATACCTATACTTCCCAAAGCGGCAGCATTTTCCGGTTCTAATTCCAGAACCTTTTCATAGCATTGTATAGCTTCGTCATATTTTTCTTGTCTGTCCAATAATTGACCTTTGATGAGCCACATTTGTTTGTTTTCAGGCATTTTGGTCGTAGCATCGTTCAACTTGACAATCGCTTCTTCCATTTGATTGGTATAGATGTACATGGCAATCAGGTTTTGTATATAGAACGGTTCATCGGGGAAAAGAGATGCTCCTTCTTCATATACTTTAATAAGATTTGCCGTATCCTTTAATGCATCGTATTGGGAAGCAAGCATTTGATAAATTTCGTTTTGATTATCCTTGTCGTCTTTGCAAGCCTCTAATGCGGTGATGGCGATTTGGGGATTGTTCATTTGTACGGCTGCCATGGCTGCATAGAAACGGGCATCCTTCAATAGGGTATCTTGCTTCATTTCTTCATTGTCCATATAGCTGAGGAACGGTATTTCACTGAACAAGTTAAACGACTCGTATGCATTGGGGTAGTTTCCGGCGTTGTAGAAATATCCACCAGCTCCGTACAAATATTGTTGGTGAGACTTCATGGTTCCTTTGATATCCCTCAGATATTTTGGTTTTACTTTTCCTTTTTCATTGGGTTGTTGGTCAATTTCGGCAGCTTTTATGTAATATTTAAAACATTCCAGAATAGCGGGATACAATACCTTGTCATCGGGAGTCTTGTTTTCTAACAATTTGTTACGTTCTGTTTCAAATGCTTGCAGTTCAACATATCCAGCAGTCCACCATGTTTTGGCTTGGTCTTTTGTTTCAGGATTTTCAAGAGCCTGTTTGATTTGGTTTCTGGCTTCTCCTATGTTGCCTCCTTTTGCTTCGCTATACGCTTTGTTTACAGCTTTTTTTTGAGCAAATGCCATGGATGTTACCAGACATAAAGCTACGGTTAAAATAGTCGTTTTCATTGTCGTTGGATTTAGAGTGGAATATTAATTAGTTTGTTATTTCATCTATATTCTCGTCTGAAAAAGTTTCCTCTATGTTATCTGATAAAACTTTACAAACAGAGGCGATTTCATCGTCTCGTTTTTCCAGATTGATCAGGCGTACGCCTTGGGTGGCTCTTCCCATAATGCGGACGTCCGAAACTTTCATACGCAAAGTAATACCGGATTTATTGATAATAACCAAATCGTTTTCGTCAGTAACGCTTTTTATGGCAACTAAGTTTCCGGTTTTTTCGGTAATATTTAATGTTTTGACACCTTTCCCGCCACGATTGGTGATACGGTAATCATGGATATCGGAACGTTTGCCGTAACCCCGTTCGGAAACAACCATGATCGATTCTTTTTCCAAATCTTTTACGCAGATCATTCCGATTACCTCATCGTTGCAGCCTTCGTCGAGGGTCATTCCTTTTACTCCGGTTGCCGTACGACCCATTTCCCGAACGGTACTTTCGTGGAAGCGGATAGCTCGTCCCTGTCTGTTGGCCAGAATGATTTCGTTGTTTCCATCCGTCAATCGAACCTGGATAACTCGATCGTCTTCACGGATCGTGATCGCGTTTACTCCGTTCTGGCGCGGACGAGAGTATGCTTCCAGTTTTGTTTTTTTGATGATACCCTTTTGGGTACAGAACAGCAAATTATGCGTTTGGTTGTATTCCGGGTCTTGTAGTTGTTTGACACGGATAAACGCGTTGACTTTGTCATCGGCATCTATGTTCAGTAAGTTCTGGATGGCTCGGCCTTTTGAGTTTTTCGCTCCTTCGGGGATTTCGTAAACTTTCAACCAGAAACATTTCCCTTTTTGTGTAAAGAACAACATATAGTTGTGCATGGATGCCGGATAGATATATTCGATGAAGTCTTCTTCGCGGGTTTCGCTGCCTTTGGCACCGACGCCACCTCTGTTTTGCGAACGGAAGTCGCTCAAAGGGGTCCGTTTGATATAACCTAAATGAGAAATGGTTATGATCATTTGATCGTCGGCGTAGAAATCTTCGGGATTGAATTCTTCCGAAGCATAGATCACTTCTGTCTTGCGTTCGTCGCCGTATTTCTCTTTTATTTCTAACAACTCGTCCTTTACTACTTGCAGACATAGGTGTTCGTCGGACAGGATGTTGTTGAAATATTTTATTTTTTCGGTTATTTCATCGTATTCTGCGTGCAGTTTGTCCTGTTCAAGGCCGGTTAGTTGTATCAAGCGCATATTGGCTATGGCACGGGCTTGTTCGACGGAAAGCGAAAAACGTTCCATTAACCGGTCTCTGGCTTCGTCGGGGTTTTTGGATGCCCGGATAATCTTAACGACTTCATCGATGTTGTCGCTTGCAATGATCAATCCTTCCAAAATATGAGCCCGTTTTTCGGCCTCTGCCAACTCGAACCGTGTGCGGCGGATGACCACTTCGTGGCGATGGTCCACAAAGGCGGCAATCAGTTGTTTCAGGTTCAATGTTTGCGGGCGTCCGTTAACCAGCGCAATGTTGTTCACGCTAAACGACGATTGCATAGCCGTTTGTTTGTACAGCTTGTTTAGAACCACTCCGGCATTGGCGTCGCGTTTTACGTCGATCACGATACGCATCCCCGCACGGTCGCTTTCGTCGTTGATATTTGCAATACCTTCTATTTTTTTGTCTTCTACCAGATCGGCGATACTTTTGATCAGTTCGGCCTTGTTCACCAGATAGGGTATCTCGCTAACGATGATTTTGTCGTGCGAATTTTCCGATTCTATTTCAGCCTTGGCCCGGATGACGATACGTCCTCTTCCGGTTTCAAAAGCATCTTTTACGCCGTTGTATCCGTATATATATCCTCCGGTGGGGAAATCGGGAGCAATGATATATTTCATCAACTCGTCAATTTCTATATCCCGGTTGTCGATGTATGCGATAGTAGCATCTATGGTTTCCGATAAGTTATGGGGTGGCATATTGGTAGCCATCCCTACGGCGATACCGGAAGCTCCGTTTATCAGCAGGTTAGGAATACGGGTCGGTAATACGACCGGCTCTTTTAAGGTATCATCGAAATTCAGCTGGAAATCTACGGTATCCTTGTCGATGTCGCGTAACATCTCTTCGGCCAATTTGTCGAGCCGGGCTTCTGTATAACGCATGGCAGCCGGGCTGTCGCCATCCACAGAGCCGAAGTTACCTTGTCCATCTACTAACGGGTAACGTAAAGACCATTCCTGGGCCATACGTACCATGGCAAAATATACCGAAGAATCGCCGTGCGGATGGTATTTCCCCAATACCTCACCGACAATTCTGGCAGATTTTTTATAAGGTTTGTCCGACGTATTCCCCAATTCGTTCATTCCGAACAGAACACGGCGGTGTACCGGCTTGAAACCATCTCTTACATCGGGTAATGCACGAGATACAATTACCGACATGGAATAGTCGATATAAGCCGATTTCATCTCGTTTTCGATGTTTATCTTTATAATCTTATCTTGCTCAATCATTTAGTTTAGAAAAAGATTGTTATTTATTTTCTTAAAAACAGGTTACTTAGAATTAAAATATTTTTTCTCAATAATTTAAAATAAGGGCTGTTTTTTTATTGTTTTTATCGATAAAAACGCAAACATAATCATGCAAAGATAAATTTTTTTTGTGAATTCCCGAATAGTTTGCTAAAAAAAGTACAGAAGACGAATTTTGTAAAAAAACTGACAGAAATCAAAAAACGGCACAATTTTTGTAGTATAAATTTATAAGTATGGTAAATAATGTTTTTATGCCGTATAATTGCATTTAGAAACCCTATCTTTGTAACGTAAAAAAGAAACGAGGATTTTTTATGGAAAGAAATTTTTCACAACGAGTAAAGGATGTGTTGGGGTATAGTCGCGAGGAAGCCGGAAGGCTTCAAAGCGGTTGTATCGGCCCCGAACATATTTTCTTGGGTATTCTGCGTGATGGTTCCGGACCTGCAATCGATATTTTACGCAGTATGGGAATAGAGTTGGGCGACATAAAAGTGAAAGTAGAAAATTTGTCACGGGCTCTATCCGATCATCAAGCGGCAGATGCAAGTGAATTGGTAATTAGTAAAAGTACAGATAAAATCATAAAACTGAGTGTTCTGGAATCCCGCTTGCTGAAAAGCAAGGTTACCGATACCCAGCATTTACTTCTGGCTATCTTGAAAGAGACGGGTACTCCATTGACAAATTTATTAGGAATGAATAAGATAGATTATACAACTGTGTTGGAAATGATCAAAAAAGAGTCTGCCACAGAACAGGGTTTATCGTCTTCTCCGTTGTTTCCCCGGATGGGAGCAGGTTTCACCGACGAGGATGATGAAGATATGGAAGAAGATAAAAAATACCGGAGTGAGCAGTCCAAACAACCCTCTGTCGGTTATGCCAAAAGCGGGAATGACACGCCTGTTCTTGACAATTTTGGCATAGACATGACAAAAGCGGCCGAAGAGAATAAATTGGATCCGGTTGTGGGAAGGGAAAAAGAGATAGAGCGTTTGGCGCAGGTATTGAGTCGGAGGAAGAAAAACAATCCGGTATTGATAGGCGAGCCGGGTGTAGGGAAATCGGCTATTGTCGAAGGGTTGGCCTCTCGTATTGTACAACGGAAAGTTTCTCGCGTGTTGTTTGATAAGCGGGTCATCTCGTTGGATATGGCCTCTATTGTGGCCGGAACCAAGTACCGGGGACAATTTGAGGAGCGTATTAAGGCGCTTTTGAATGAGTTGTCCAAGAATCCGGATATTATCCTTTTCATCGACGAAATACATACGATTGTCGGAGCAGGAGGTGCAACCGGAACCCTCGATGCTGCCAATATGCTGAAACCGGCATTGGCTCGTGGAGAGATACAATGTATCGGGGCAACCACCATGGATGAGTACCGGAAAAGCATCGAGAAAGATGGAGCCCTTGAACGCCGTTTCCAGAAAATAATTGTGGATCCCACTACTCCGGCAGAGACGTTGCAGATATTGAAGAATATAAAAGAGCGTTACGAAGAACATCATAACGTCTTTTATACCCCTGAGGCTTTGGAGGCCTGTGTGCAGTTGACAGACCGTTATGTCAGCGATCGAAACTTCCCGGATAAGGCGATTGATGCATTGGATGAAGCCGGATCGCGCGTACATATTTCCAATATTGTAGTCCCGAAGAATATCGAGGAGTTGGAGGCCCAAATCGAGACAATCCGCAAGGATAAGATTGCTGCGGTAAAATCGCAAAATTACGAGTTGGCTGCCAGCTACCGGGACAACGAAAAGGAACATCTCTATCTGTTGGAGAAAGCCAAAGAAGAGTGGCGTAACCAGATACAGGAACAACGCGAAACGGTTGACGAAGAAAAGATAGCCGAGGTCGTGGCCATGATGACAGGCGTTCCGGTACAACGGATTGCACAAGCCGAAGGAACCCGTTTGTTGAAGATGGGAGATGTCTTGAAGAAAAAGGTGATCGGACAAGACGAGGCTATTGAAAAGATCGTCAAGGCGATACAACGTAATCGGGTGGGATTGAAAGACCCGAATAAGCCCATCGGAACATTTATGTTTTTAGGCCCTACGGGAGTGGGAAAAACCCATCTGGCCAAGATGCTTGCCGAATACCTGTTCGATTCCAAGGATACGTTGATTCGTATGGACATGAGCGAGTATATGGAGAAATTTACCGTTTCCCGTTTAATCGGGGCACCTCCGGGATATGTGGGATACGAAGAAGGGGGACAACTGACAGAGAAGGTTCGTCGCAAGCCCTATTCCGTTGTATTGCTCGATGAGATAGAGAAAGCTCATCCCGATGTCTTCAACCTCTTGTTGCAGGTTATGGATGAAGGCCGGTTGACCGATAGCTTGGGGCGGAAGATCGATTTTAAGAATACGATTCTGATTATGACCTCGAACATCGGTACGCGACAATTGAAAGATTTCGGACGGGGAGTTGGTTTTACACCAGCACTGGGACAAAGCGACAAAGAGTTTTCGAGAAGCGTTATTCACAAGGCGCTCAATCGCGCTTTTTCTCCTGAGTTTCTGAATCGTATAGACGATATTGTCATGTTTGACCAACTGGATAAAGATACGATTACCCGGATTGTGGATATTGAATTGGTTGGGTTGTACAAACGGGTGGAAGATTTGGGCTACAAACTCCGTGTTACCGATGAAGCGAAAGCTTTTGTAGCTTCCAAGGGATACGATGTTCAGTTTGGTGCACGTCCGTTGAAACGGGCTATCCAGCAATACTTTGAAGACGAGATGTCTGAACTGATTATGAAAGGCGAGTTAAAGGCCGGCGATACCATCGTATTGGATTTTAACAAAGAGAACGAAAAAATAATCGGGACAGTCGAACCCTCCCAAGCGAAAGATTGACAGTCGATCGAATGGAATAAAGCCAAAATGTCAGATATTTATATCTGGCATTTTTTTTGTCCTTTCCCGATAAAAGAAATTATAACGTAAAACATTATAGAGATGACGCAAAAAGGAACTATCGGGGTAACCACAGACAATATCTTCCCCGTGATTAAAAAATTTTTGTATAGCGACCATGAAATATTCTTGCGCGAGTTGGTATCGAATGCCGTAGATGCTACCCAGAAGATGAAAACTCTTTCTTCATTCGGCGATTTTAAAGGCGAACTGGGAGAGATGAATGTAACGGTAAAAATCGACAAGACGGCCGGTACGCTTACCGTCTCTGACCGCGGCGTAGGGATGACCGAAGAGGAGATTAACAAATATATCAACCAGATCGCCTTTTCTGGTGCAGAAGAGTTCTTGAAGAAGTACAAAAATGACGCCAATACCATCATCGGACATTTCGGGTTGGGATTCTATTCAGCTTTCATGGTAGCCAAGAAAGTAGAGATACATACACGCTCTTATGCAGAGAATGCACAAGCTGTGATGTGGTCCTGCGACGGTTCTCCCGCCTATGAGATGACACCGATCGAAAAAGATTCACGGGGGACCGATGTGGTGCTATACATCGACGACGAAAACAAGGAGTTTCTTGAATCGGAAAGAGTAGCAGCCTTGTTACAGAAATATTGCCGTTTCCTACCTATCCCTGTCGTATTCGGGAAAGAACAGGAGTGGAAAGATGGTAAATATGTCGATACGGACAAAGACCGGATTATCAACGATACGGCTCCGGCATGGACCAAGAAACCGACCGAGTTGACTGACGAAGATTACAAAAAGTTCTATTCCGAACTTTTCCCGGCATCGGACGAACCCTTGTTCTGGATACACCTTAATGTCGATTATCCGTTTAAACTAACCGGTATTTTGTATTTTCCCCGTATCAAGAGTAATCTTGACCTGAACAGAAACAAGATACAGCTTTATTGCAATCAGGTGTTTGTAACCGATTCGGTAGAAGGTATTGTCCCGGAATTTCTGACCTTGCTCAAAGGGGTAATCGATTCGCCCGATATACCGTTGAACGTATCCAGGTCTTATTTGCAGAGCGACTCGAATGTCAAGAAAATATCTTCATACATCACCAAGAAAGTAGCCGAACGTTTGCAGGAGATTTTCAATAACGACCGGAAATTGTTTGAAAGCAAATGGGATGATTTGAAACTGTTTATGGAATACGGGATGCTGTCGGATGAAAAGTTCTATGAACGTGCGCAAAACTTTGCTTTGTTGAAAGATACGGAAAACAGTTACTATACCTTTGAGGAGTATAAGAAGCTGATCGAATCGAATCAGACCGATAAGGACGGTAACCTGATTTATCTGTATGCGACCGATCGCGAAGCGCAGTACAATTACTTGGAAGCTGCCACATCAAAGGGATACGGCGTTTTGTTGATGAACGGACAGCTGGATCCCCATTTCATCGGCCTGTTGGAACAGAAATTCACAAAAAGCCGGTTTGTGCGGGTAGATAGCGATGTAATCGACAATTTGATTCGCAAGGACGATAAGGAAAAGAATACTTTGACGGCTACGCAAATCAACAGGATGAGTACCGTATTTCGTTCACAAATTCCTTCGTTGGAAAAGGCTGAATTTATTGTCGTATTCGAGTCGATGGGAGAAACGGCCAACCCGGTTATGATTACCCAGAACGAGTTTATGCGCCGTATGAAGGATATGGCCGCCATGCAGCCGGGGATGAGCTTCTATGCCGAGATGCCCAACAGTTACAACTTGATTGTCAATATCGACCATCCGGTTGTAAAGAAGGTGGTCGATCAAACCGAATCGACGTGTGGCGCTGAATTGAAACCGCTCGAAGAGGCCATTGCTTCGTCGAAAGAGACAATCAGCCAACTCCGTTCTGCTCAAAAGGATAAGAAGCCCGATGAAATCAGCCAGGAAGATAAAGACAAACTGGCATCAGCCGAAAAACAGGAACAGGAATCGGAACAGAAAGAAAATGCCGTTTTGACCGATTTTGCTACACAAAACAGTACCATTCGACAACTGGTCGATTTGGCCCTTTTGTCGAACAATATGTTGAAAGGCGAAGCATTGAGTAACTTTATAAAACGGTCTGTTGAGTTGATGAAATAAGAGCTCTCTTATCTCTTATTCATAAAATAAAAGAGCCCGGATGTCGTAACGATACCCGGGCTTTTTTGTGTTATTTTTTTGTGTGGAAATGTCGGATAATACGCATGGCTTGTTCGATACACTGTTGGATGTTTCTTTGGGCAACAGCCGGTTGCATCGCTTCTTCCAGCGATAGGGGAGCGGGTTGTATGGGCAATACGGCCAGGAATCCCAGTTGGTTCAGGTATTCGGCATTTTCTACGCTGCCACCGATCGCTATTACCGGGATACCTTGCCGTTGAGCCGCTTTTAAGACACCATCGGCCGTTTTTCCCATACCGGTTTGTTTATCCAGTCGTCCCTCTCCGGTGAGGATGAGATCGGCGTCTTGGATAGTTCGGTCGAATCCGATGGAATCTAAAATTAGTTCGATTCCCGGTTTCAGGGTTGCATCCAGCAAAACCGAGCAGGCTCCGCCCATACCTCCTGCGGCACCGGCTCCCCGGATGTTTTCAATCTCCGTATGGTAGTCTCTTCGGATGACGGCAGCAAAATTTTTAAGGCCTTCGTCCAATAGATGTATCATGGTCTCAGATGCTCCTTTTTGTCGGGCGAAAACGTGTGCTGCACCCTCGGTACCCGAAAAGGGGTTGCTTACATCGCAGGCAATGATAAAATCCGTTTGGTGCAGTTGTGGTAGTTTGCCCGACTCGTCGATGGATGCAATGTACTGCAGGTTCTCTCCGTTTGGAGAGAGCTCTTTTCCCTGTTTGTCCAGAAATCGGTATCCCAATGCTTGTAACATCCCGGTTCCTGCATCGTTGGTGGCGCTTCCGCCAATTCCCATGACGATGCGTGAGCATCCTTTTGACAGGGCATCTTTTATCAATTCCCCCGTGCCGTAGGAGGAGGTAAGTAGCGGATTCCGCTTTTGTACCGGTATCAACGTCAATCCACTGGCCGCAGCCATTTCGATGACCGCTGTTTGTCCGTCCCGAGAGATTCCGTATTGGGCCTGAATCGGTTCCATGAGAGGGTTGTGTACCGATGTCCGGACAAAATTCCCGTTCCCGGATGAGACAAATGCATCTACCGTCCCTTCGCCGCCATCGGCCACCGTTATCGGGACAACGTTGCACGCCGGGAAGATGCGATGGATAGCCGTTTCTGCACCTTGGGCCACCTCTGCCGAAGAGAGGCTCCCTTTGAATGAGTCGGATGCAATGACTATCTTTCTCATGGTTTTATTCAGCCAACCTCATTCTCAGATGATTTAGTTGTTTTTTTCGGGTTTCTGATAAAAACGTACCCAGTCTATGTACATGGATACCGGCAAATCTTTCGGATCGGCTTTCCCTACCCATGAACCTTCCAACTGCATATCGAGCAGCAGATAGAACGATCGATCGAAGGGGAATTGACCCTCTTTGTCGGTTTCGATACGGGGATAGGTAAAGGTGTGTTTACCGTTGATGCTGAACACCAAACTGTCGGCATACAGTTCAACGCCGTAGATGTTGTAGTCGTCTTTTCGGATAGGACCGGTTGCCCCTTGTTTGGGGTTGTTGCCCATTTTCAGGTGGTAGGTATAATGCGAGTGCACGGTTTGGTAGGCGATGGTATCGGAGTTGAGTCGTTCCATGATGTCTATCTCTCCGCCGTATGGCCAAGGCCCATTATCGAATGGCAACAGCCAAAAGGCTGGCCAGGCTCCTTGGGCATTTCCCAATTTGGCCCGTATCTCTATTTTCCCGTTTTCAAACCCTTTTTTGTCTTTGGTATAGACCCCTCCGGTAATGTAAGGAACGGTATCGCCGGGGATACCCGGATTGACCATACCGGTCAGGATCAGGTTGCCGTCTTTGACATCGTAAAGAGCATCGTAGTCTGACATATAGTTGTTCCAGTCAGAAGTTCCTCGTGGAATTTTACTCCATACAGACTCGTCTATTACACCCTCTTTGTCGAAATTTTCTTCCCATACTAATTGCCATTTCTCTTGTGATCTACATCCGGTAAATACGACCATGCATAGAGCAAATGCCATAAAGGAGATGGATTTGTTCGTTTTCATATTGTTCGGCTTTTTGATATATGGGGACAAATTTATCATTTTTAATGTAAGATGAATAAAAATAAGGTGATTTTTACGAAGATGGGAGTGTATGGAAAGGGTATTTGGGTATATCGTAATAGTAATTCGTATGGATATAATCTACTCTTTCCTACAAAAGAAAGGGGCGGATTATAACTCTTCTGTCGGAAGTTTTGAAGAAAGTTGATGTGGAAAAAAACTCCGTCAGGCCGTTCTCTTTTGAACCCGCTCGCCGTACGAGGTTTTTCTTTGAGGGAACAAAAAACGGTGTTATTCGTCAGACGGTTTTATCCGTTGAGGTAGGACGTTTTTTTGATACCTTCGGAATGTTTAATATTCAAATTTGCCGTATTCCGATTCTATTATCAGCGAATTCTTTTCAGCAGCTTCCACAAAACCTACTACTTGTGCTTCGATGTTGAAAGAGTGGGCGATGTCTATGACCGCTTGGGCATTTTCGGGAGCGAGGTATATCTCCATGCGGTGTCCCATATTAAAGACCTTGTACATCTCTTGCCAGTCGGTACCCGATTGTTCCTGAATGGTTTTGAACAGGGGAGGAATCGGGAACAGGTTGTTTTTTACAACCTTCATGTTTTCTACAAAGTGCATCACCTTGGTCTGCGCTCCTCCTGAGCAATGAACCATTCCGTGGATGGCCGGACGCATCTCATCCAATAATTTTTTTATCACGGGAGCGTATGTACGGGTGGGAGAGAGAACCAGTTTCCCCGCATCGATACCCAATCCTTCGATGGTGTCGGTCAGTTTCAGGTTACCGGAATATACCAACTCTTCCGGGACGGCTGCGTCGTAACTTTCGGGATATTTTTGTGCCAGGTATTTGGCAAACACGTCGTGCCGGGCCGAGGTCAAACCGTTGCTGCCCATTCCGCCGTTGTACTCTTTTTCGTACGATGCCTGTCCGAACGAGGCCATACCGACAATGACATCGCCGCCTTGTATCCGGTGGTTGGAGATGACATCGGCGCGTTTCATCCGGCAGGTTACGGTACTGTCCACGATAATGGTTCTGACCAGGTCGCCCACATCGGCCGTTTCTCCTCCGGTGGCATAAGCGTTTACTCCGAGGCTGCGCAGTTCGGCCAATAACTCGTCTGTACCGTTGATGATGGCGGAAATGACTTCGCCCGGTATCAGCAATTTATTCCGGCCGATGGTAGAGGATACCAGGATGTTGTCTGTTGCCCCTACGCACAGCAGGTCATCGATATTCATAATGAGGGCGTCCTGGGCGATGCCTTTCCATACGGAGAGGTCTCCCGTTTCGCGCCAATACATATAGGCCAGCGACGATTTGGTTCCTGCCCCGTCGGCGTGCATGATGTTGCAGTATTGGGGATCGCCTCCCAATATGTCGGGGATAATCTTGCAAAATGCTTTGGGAAAGATACCTTTGTCGATGTTTTTGATGGCGTTGTGAACATCTTCTTTTGAAGCGGAAACGCCTCGCAGGTTGTATCGCTGGTCGCTCATAATATTTTATCTTGATCTTGATTTTGCTGGCAAAATTAGTGTAATTTTAAGAGCAAAACAAACATTTGCCGGGCTTTGTGCTTTTTGTCGTTTGCCGAAAAAAAACAGGGGCGGATATTTTTCCGCCCCTGTTCAGAATAAACAGGTTGTTTGTTTTTAGATTTTTATCAATTCATATTGCCGGGTTCCTAAACCGAGTTTCTCGGCATGTTCTAATGCAACGCGCCAGTCGATGTTGGGATGTGCCAGTCTGAATTTGTCTTTTCCTTCCAACAAATCGTCGTGTGAATGGTTTCCGTCAGGGTGTAGCCGGTTGTTCCCTACCGACGGGGCTTGGGTTACCAAGTCGGCGCAGGCTTGATCCAGGGCTACCGGGTCGAAAGAGGCAAGTATTCCCAAATCGGGTACGATAGCTGCGTCGTTGTGGTTCCAGCAATCACATTCGGGGGATACGTTCATGACGAAGCTCAGATGGAAATTCGGTTTATCTTTCAGTACGGCCCAGGTATATTCGGCGATTTTTTTATTCAGCTCCTCGGTAGTAGAGTCGTTTTCTACCTGTGCGGCATCGAATTGGCACAGGGCCACACATTGTCCACATCCAACGCACAGGGCATAGTCGATAGAGGCTTTTTTGTTTGCGGTGAGCGACAAGGCTCCGTGAGCGCAATTCTTGACGCAGATGCGGCATCCGGTACAATTCTGCTCGTTGATAAAAGGTTTGGAGGAGGAGTGCAGTTCCAATTTCCCGCCTACGCTGGCGGCACCCATACCCAGGTTTTTCAGCGTACCTCCGAATCCGGTCATTTCGTGTCCCTTGAAGTGGGTCATGGAGACGATGATGTCGGCATCGGCTACGGCGGTACCGATTTTAGCCGACTTGCAACACTCTCCGTCAACGGGTATCTCGCGGTAATCGGTTCCTTTCAGTCCGTCGGCAATGATTACCTGACACTGTGCCGAGATGGGGTTGAAGCCATTTTCCATGGCGCTTTGCAAATGGTCCACGGCGTTGGAGCGGCCTCCGGAGTATAGGGTATTGCTATCGGTTAAGAACGGTTTCCCTCCCAGCGATCGGAGCAGTTGGGCTACCCGTGCCGCATAGTTGGGACGGATGTAGGCCAGATTGCCCGGTTCGCCGAAGTGAATCTTGATAGCGACAAATTTATTTTTGAAGTCGATATCTTCTATCCCGGCGCGTTTGGCCAAACGCTCAACCTTGTCCAATAGGTTTTGGTGGGGATTGGTACGTAAATCGGTAAAATAAACTTTTGATTTCGTGGTTGTCATAATGGGTAATTTGTTATTGGTTTATTCCGTTTCTGTTGAGTTGCCCTGTTCCAATGCCTTTATTTTTTCTTCGGCATCGGTTTTAAGCTTTTCGGCTTGTTCTTTTGCTTTTTCAACCAATGCTTCTGCGGCTTTTTTAGCGGCGATTTTGGCAACGGGGTTCGAGGTTTTTTCCACTAATTTATTCCCTTCTTCTTCTGCGGCAGTAATCAGTTTCTGTCCGGCAGCTTCTGCGTCGGCACGCAGCTTTTCTATTTTTTCAGAAATATTCGACACGACGGAGGTACTGTCGTTTTTATCGCCGAGCAGTTTGTCGGTGATGGTTTGTTTGATGGCATCCTGTACCAGTTCTTTGGTATCCAGAGAAATTTGCGGACTGGTGAATGTTCCTCCAATGTGGGCGGTAATATTTTGTACATAACCGCCTAAACTGCCTTCCGGCAATTTTATTTTAGCCGTGTAGTCTATCTCTTGATCCAAGCTGGTAGTACCTGAGAGATTCATGTTGATATTGCCTATATTCAGGTCGAACGGATTGGTCTTGATCAGCCCGTCTTCGATGGAGAAGGGAATCGAAATGTCTTTGGCATTGATGGCTTTCAGTTTGTCGTTTTTCAACAGTGTGGCCAGTTTTTCAAATACTTCGAGATTCTGTATATCGATATTGGCCGATTCCAACAACCCGCTTGCGGTTAACAGTTTCAAATCGGGGGTCATGTTTTTGTCGAGCGTTGTATTCAGGTCGAAGTTGACAGAGTAGTTCCCGCCTGTTTTGGCAAACAAGGGGATTAATTTCTGTACCATACCCAGTTCGTTGAAGGTCCGTTCAAAGGAGGCCTGTTTGATGTTCAAGGCAAATTTTACTTCGGGATTATCAACCGACGTTGCCGTACTGTATGATCCGTTTGCCGTAATGGATCCACCAAACAGGTTCATACTCAACGGGTTCATTTGTACTGTGCCGTTGGCAACCGTCAAGTTGCCGGTCAGATTTTCGATAACCATATTTTGGAATAAAACCTTTTTTACATTGGCGTTTAGGGCTAAATTCAGGTTCTTGGGGACTTCTATGGCCGAAAGGACGGTGGTGTCCGTTTCTGTTGTTTCAGAGGTTTCGCTTTCGCCCATCAGCTCATTTATGTCCAGCAGGTTGGATGTTACGGACAACTTTCCGTTCAGTGTTTCGTTTCGCAGCACATAGGGCAGGTAGTTGGATACTTCTCCTTGTGCCTGTAAATCGCTTGCTCCGATTTTCAAGTTGAATTCAGAAAGGTTCAATGCTTTGGGGTTTACCGATGCTTGGGCTTTTTCGATGGAGATGTCCGGAAAATCGGGAGTCTTGAACTTCATCTGGTCGATGGCGAAAGTCCCTTCGCCTTGTACGTTTTCATAACGTTCTTTTTCTATGTCCGACATTTTTCCGGCAAATTTCAGGTTGGCCGTTACGCTTCCGTTCAGGTCGGTAGAGTCTCCCAGGGGATAAACCTCTTTCACGGCATTCAAATCCAATTTCCCGTCGGCGGTTGCTTTGAAGTTCAGGTCGCTGATGGGAGTCGAAGCGTACAAGGTCGCCTTGAACGGATTCCCGGCCATAGTGAAGCTCAGGTTGCTGACATTTACGATGGTTCGGTCAAGGCTGCCTCCGGGATTGTCGATGGATGCCGATATGGCGATTTGTTCAACCGCTTTGGGCATACCGTCGTAATTGAAACGGGCATCCTTGACATCGAGGGCGGCATTGAATTGGGGAACGTTTTCTCCCTGCATTTTCCCTTTGGCCGATGCGTTGAAGGCCAGTTTCCCGGATGTTTGCAATGCACTGAAATTGTTCTGGTAAATGGCGGGGATAAGCGACAGTACATCTTTAAATTCGATTTTGGGACTGTTGACGGTAATATCCATATCCATGCCATCTTCTAACAGAGCAACCCATCCATCCAGGTTCAGTTGTATGGCGTTCAGTTGAAGCTGGTTTTCGTCGAATGTGAATTTCTGGTTTTCAAGGTCTGCATTCACGTCCATTTTCATCGTGAATTCGGCATCTTTCAGATACGACACTTTCCCCATGGCAAAATAGATGTCTTGGGTTTGCATATTACATTCCAGCGTACTCTGTTTGGCCGACATATCGCCTTTTAGTTTCAGGTTCAGCTTATCGGTATAGAAACTCATGGCGGTGGAGTCGTCGTAAAAGAGGATAGTCCCGTCTTGAATCGTTACGTTGTTCAGTTTGAGGGAGAACGACGACGGCGATTCATCTTCGGATGTCTCCTCGGGCGTATCGCTCGGTTTCATGATGTCCCAATTTACTTTTCCGTCTTTTTGCTTGATGGCGCTTATGCTGGGATTTTTTAATCCCACATAACTGATTTCAAAACCTTTGTCGTTAAACAGGCTGCTGACATCTACGGCAACGGCTATCTCTTTGGCTGATACGAGTGTATCTCTTTCAAAGTCGCCGATTCCGGAAATAGAAAGATTCTCCAAAGCAATCGACGCTTTGGGAAAATGGCTGAAAAAGCTGATGTCCAGATCTTCAAATTCTAACTTGGCGTTGAGCATTTTATTGGCTTCATCTTTGACGATACCAATAATCTTGTCTTTAAATGCAAATGGCAAGACCAATAGCAACACAATAAAAATAGCGATAATGGTTGCAGAAATTTTTACTACCTTTTTCATACTCAAATTTATTAATCTGTTTTTTTCTTTTTCCTTATTTTTTCGGCTTTTGCCTTGTATTTTTCAGCGAGATTCGGTTTCCCCAACACGGCCAGGAGATCGCCGATGCGGTCGTGTACGGTCGGGTTCTGGGGCTTGATGGCCGCTGCCCGCAACAGGTCGGACAACGCCTCTTCGTAATCGTGGTTTTGCTGTCTCAGTTTCCCCCGGTTGTAGAGCGCCTTGAAAGAGCGAGGACTGAGGCGTACCGCTTCGTTCAAACATTTGCTTGCTTGGTTGGGCTCGTCCATATCCAGCAGCGTAATGCCTTTTCGTACCCAGGCGTTCACCAGGGTCGGGTCTAATGCCAAAGCCTTGTCGAAGTTGGCCAATGCCGCTCGTGTGTCTTGGGCCTTTGTGATACACTCGTTTCCCAACAGGTAATACTCGTATGCGTACTCTTTCAGTTGTTGTTTTTTTTCGTGTAACTCTTTTTCAAGCTGCCGGTTTTTTTCTTTCAATGTTTGTATGACGCTCAGCTTTTTTCGGATCAACCTTTTTATTTCCGGTTTTTCCAGATCGTTCCGGGCGTGTACGGCTTCAAAAAGAGTGTCGGTAAATCGATCGAACTCACAACGGTCAAACGCTTGTACAGCCTGTTGGTATAGCCTATCGGCTTTGGCCTCTTTGAGCGATTGTTCTATCAGCCGGTCGTCGTTGAATTGTTTGCTGAACGATACGATTTCGGGACGTACAAAAATGTCGGCTTTTTGAATGTTTCGTTTTAGTACGATCCCTTCAAGTGAGGTACAGCGGCTCAATGCCACGTATGTTTGTCCGGCCGCAAAAGCATTTCCTCCCGTAAAGTCGATCACCACTTTGTTAAAGGTCAATCCTTGACTTTTGTGTACGGTGATAGCCCAGGCCAGCCGCATGGGATATTGGGTAAAAGAGCCCAACTCTTCTTCTTCCACCCGTTTCTCCTTTTCGTTGTAGGTATAGCGAATGTTGCGCCACGAATCTTTTTCCACCTCACATTCGTCTCCGTTTTCCAACAATACGTATATCTTGCCCTCGTCGGTGATTTCCGATACGATACCGATGGTACCGTTTACCCAACGGCGGTCGTAGTCGTTTTTGATAAAGATAACTTGCGCACCCTTTTTCAATATCAGCTCTTTGGAGGTGGGTAAGCTGTTTTCCGGGAAGTCTCCTTGGATGTCGCCCGTAAAACAGACTTCTGGATCGGGAAGTTCTTGCAATTTCTTTTCGTTGATGTAATCGACGTTGTCGCGGCGGGTAGCCAACGTGATAGAAAAATCATTTTGATCTGTCTGATACGATGGATCGTAACGGGAATTCAATCTTTTCAGGGCTTCGTCGGTGATGCTGTTGTTGCGGATCTGGTCTAAAATATCGACGAAAAGGGCATCGTTTTGCCGATATGCTTTTTGCAGTTCGATAGGTACCAGTTTTATTTCTGAAAATACCCGTGCCGAAAAGAAAAAGGCATTGGGATAATATCGGTCCAGAATCTCCTTGGCATCGGAGGTAACTACCGGTTCGAGCTGAAAAACATCGCCTACGAAGAGTAGCTGTTTTCCGCCGAAAGGAAGTCGCATATTCCCGGAAAATACCCGTAAAACCCGGTCTATGAAATCAATCATGTCGGCACGTACCATGGATATTTCGTCGATGATAATCAGTTCCAGTTCACGTATCAGTTTTCGGTGTTCGGAACGGTATTTCAAAAATTCATAAATACGGTTGTCTGTGGTGCTCAAATCCGGATCGTCGGGAAGCATCGGGCGAAACGGCATTTTAAAAAACGAGTGTATTGTACTGCCTCCCGCATTGATGGCGGCGATGCCTGTTGGGGCCAATACAACATATTTCTTGGAGGTGTTTTCGCAAATGTATTTTAGGAAAGTAGATTTCCCGGTACCGGCTTTTCCTGTCAGAAAAACAGATTGGCGTGTGTGTTGAATTAAATTCAGTGCGTTCTGAAACTCTTTATTTTTGGTATCTATTTTCATCACACAATCACCCTTTGTTTTTTATAACCTTATTTTTACAAAGGTAGTGATTTTATCTTATTTTACGGATAATGTATCTCCTGAATTTAGTTAAAATATAATCGAGAAAAGGTCTGCCGATAAGGGATGTTTCTCTCTTTTTTTAATAATCGGGTAAATTGGTTGAATAAGAAACCTGAAAAGGGGAATTATCGTATTTGTGTAAATAAGTAAAATAAATTATTTTTGACCATCTAAATAGATGATACAATGAACCCGGAACAAAATAAACAGATTCCCTCGCCGTTGATTTCGTCCATACCGGTTGTCGTACTGGTGGCGATGCTCTTTATTGTCATTCGGTATTTCGGCAGCGATACGTTGGAAGGCGGTAGCCAAATTTCGTTGATGGTGGCCACGTTTGTATGCGTATTCATTGCTATTCTTTTCTATAAGCAACGTTGGCAGGAGCTTGAAAATGCCATAGCAGCCAATATGAGGGTGGTAACGGTAGGTATCGTTATTTTGTTGTTGATAGGGGCTGTTGCCGGAACCTGGATGGTTAGTGGAGTAGTCCCGTCGCTTATTTATTATGGGTTGAATATCATCCATCCGCATTTCTTTTTGGCATCTACCTGCATTATCTGTTCGGTTGTCTCCGTGATGACGGGCAGTTCATGGACAACTGTGGCGACCATCGGGGTAGCTTTGATTGGTATCGGGAAAGCGCAAGGGTTCGATGTCGGATGGATTGCCGGAGCCTGTCTCTCCGCAATAAACATTGAAAATCAATGTTTTACAAAACAAACACCCGATTTTACACCCAAGAATGTAAAGTCGGGTGTTTTTATTTATTGAATGTGGTTATGCCAAACAATAAACTGACCTTTTTTATCCTATGCGATGATATTAATTAAGAATTTCCTATATTTGCAATCGAATAGAGGTAGCTCTAATTATAGAGATTATATATTAAAATTATTATAAGATGAAAAAGATTCTTATACTGTTATACGTTTGTCTATTTGTAAGAAATTCTTTCGTATATGGGCAAACAGGAGAAGCTGAATTGAATGCACCCACAAAAGCTTATATATTATCGCGTTTTTGCACAGAAGTTAAATATAATTTTGCTTTTTATGATAAACTAAAATTCGATTGGGATAGTTTATGTATAGCTTCGATGCCATCTTTGATTGCAACTTCATCCAATGAAGATTTCTTGAGGGGGATGCAAATTCTTTGTAATCAACTTCATGATGGACATACATATATTTTTCCAATGAATAATCCGAAGAACCAAGCTGATTGGATTCGGCCGTTTCCGATGAAAACCAAACGAATCGGAGATAGAGTATTTGTAACGAATGTATATAGTTCATATCTACAACAGTCGGGAGTACGTCCCGGATGTGAGATTATAGAAATAGATGGTGAAAATGTACTGGATTATGGGAATAGACATATTCGACCTTATTTAGCTTCTTCAACTCCCCAATGGACAAAATATAGACCTTTTGCAGAGTTTGAACTGACCAAGGATAAAGGCTCTAAATCAAGTAAAATTTTATTTAAGAATGAAAAAGGGAAAGAGTTTATTGTAGAGAGTAATAGAAATCTTTCATGGGACTTACAAAAAGATACTTCTTCGATGAGCTTTAGGGTAAAGGAAGATAATATAGGTGTGTTAACTGTGGGTAGTTTTCAAAATTCCGATTTCAATCGTGCATATTTCGATGAACTATATGATAAAATATTAAAAACAGACGCTTTAATTATTGATATTCGTAATAATAGTGGTGGGAATTCATTACATGCAGATTACCTTATCAGTCATTTTATCCATCTGCCCATTCCACAAGGAACATGGAGTTCACCAATGTATATAGCAGCCCATGCTTCTTGGAATTATCCACGGGAATGGTATATGCAAACTCCAGACCCCGTTTTACCTATTAACGAAAAAGAAATTTATCAGAAACCTATTGTGTTATTGGTAAATGCTACTACTTTTTCTTCTGCTGAAAATTTTTGTGTATTGTTCAGAGGTGCTAAAAGAGGAAATATTATCGGAACGCCTACCGGAGGAAGTACAGGAAATCCAATCTTTATTGACCTTGGATTTGGATTGGGGTGTTGTATTTGCACCAAGCATGAATTAGATACTGATGGAAATGAATTTATAGGCATTGGAATTCAACCAGATATTGTAGCTGAAGAAGATATTGACACGTTTTTAAATAATGGAGATAGCGTAATAGAAAAAGCCCTTGATTTTTTGAGAAGTAAGTAAAAAATAAGAATTAGCATAATTCTTAAGGCTGAAAAATGTGGAAAAATTAACGGACTGGCACTTGTTTGGAAACGTAGAAAAGGAGCAATCACACCATATTTGATTACAGATTACTCCTTTTTTGGCACGAGCATTAATGTTTATAATCTAAATCCTCTCCCCTTTCTCGGTTCATCAGGTGCTTTTTGGAATCCATGCCCCAGCTTGCCCAACCGTTCCATGAACCATTCGCCTATAGATTGTTTGTTTATGGTCAATACCAGCTTGTCATCATCGGTCGGACTTCTCTCCACCTTGAACACATCATTTTTGATGTCAAACTTCCGCCTGTGTTCTTCGGAATAAATCCTGCCGTTGCACCTGATAGCCTCTTTCTTTGTCAGGAGGCTCTCTATCATTTCTCTGGTAAAGCCGATGGCAGCGCACAACTTTTCCATTCTCAACATCTCCCTGAGCATCGGAAACCACTTGAAAGCCTTTTCAAGCAGGGTATTCAGTCGTGATATT
>CASGEW010000033.1 GCA_949300615.1 uncultured Bacteroidales bacterium | reverse complement strand
CGTCGTCGGGATTGCAGCCTCCGGTACCACGCCCTATGTCATCGGCGCCCTCAGGCATTGCCGCGAAAACGGTATCCTGACAGCCTCCATCTCTTGCAACCCGGACTCTCCCATTGCCCAGGAAGCGGACATCGCCATCGAAGCCATCGTGGGACCCGAATTTGTAACAGGAAGTACCCGTATGAAGTCGGGAACGGCTCAGAAACTAATCCTAAACATGATTACTACCTCTACCATGATTCAACTGGGTAGGGTGAAAGGAAACCGGATGGTGAATATGCAACTCACCAACAAAAAACTCATAGATCGGGGTACACGCATGATTATGGACGAAACCGGACTCGACTACAACGCCTCGCAATCGCTGCTTTTGATGTACGGGTCGGTCAAAAAGGCTATTGACGCTTATCGGTCGGAAAATGATCCATTGCACACCTCTCAATAAACAAAGAAAGGAGATCCTCTTTCTTGGGAGAATCTCCTCGGTTGTAACACGGAGTGGCTTGCTATAAAAAAATGAAACCGATTGATTCAGCACAAACCTCCCCGTATTACATTCGTATGCTTTTGACATACGACTGATGATGCAACCAACCTAATCCGTATAACCTAAACATCATCATTCATTCAAACCATTTCGTCTGATTCATTTATATAACACCTCAGGCCGAGGGTGTGTTCAGACCGTAATCTTAAATGACGTCAATAAAAACCCGGACGATGTTAAATCACCGTCCGGGTTCTCTATTTTGTTTCTGTTTTGCCAAATCGAAAGTCCTAAACCCAAAGGGTCTCTCTCCCCTCCTGCCAGCCATCCGCTATCAGGCACCGATCCTAGCTATCCCTTTCTATTTCGAGAGAGTACTTCCGGTTGTTTGGCCAATCCTGAAACACGAGGACGGGCCAACGCACGGACAATAAGGTAAACACCTATCAAAATAAACGGAATACTGAGCAACTGCCCCATATTAAGCAGCATATCAGCTTCAAACGCCTCCTGGTCGTTTTTTATAAACTCTATCAAGAAACGGGAGAAAAAAATACCGATAAAAAAGACGCCGAAAATAAGACCGGGACGCTCTCCGGCATTCTTCTTCCAATACATATACATCAACACCAGAAATGTCAAGATATAAAAAGAGGCTTCATAGAGTTGTGTAGGATGGGACGGATCGGAAAAGACCGGTTCTGCACCCATACGCCACTGATGCAAATTTTCGATAAAGCGGAATCCCCACGGCAACGAAGTAGCGTGCCCGTAGATTTCGTGGTTCATCAAATTCCCCAAACGGATAAAGGCTCCCACCAAAGGAATGGCAATGACCAAACGGTCAAATGTCCACAACGGGCTCATACGGGTTACCTTATGCGAATAGATAAAAACAGCGATGATAATCCCGATGGCTCCGCCATGACTGGCCAGACCGCCTTCCCAGATTTTCAGGATTTCTACCGGATTGGCACTGTAATAATCCCATCCATAAAAGAAGCAGTGTCCCAAACGGGCTCCGATGATAGTGGCAACCAATACATAGACAAACAGTTTGTCTATCCAACCCTCGGGTGCCTTGTCGTGCTGGAACGTCTTTTCTACTATTTTGTACCCGACCAAAAAACCGATGGCAAACAATAAACCATACCAACGGATTTCGCGCGAGCTGAATGAAAATATGGCGGGATCTACCGTCCATGTTACAAAATCCAACATACTCAATTTTACCTGTTTTGAAGTGATACGGCAAAGGTATGAATTTTATCATACCGTCAACGGTCTTTTCCTACAAAATTCAGATGTCCCGCTATAAAAATACCGGAAGATTGCTCTTCCGGTATTTTGGTTTTATGCGGTGAATGAAACCGGTTATACCAAATGTTTTACCAACGATTCCCGATCGCCATAAAGCAAATCAATCATCGGTATCTCAATCATCGTATAGCAGCCGGGACGTTGCAACATGGCTGCACGTGCACAGGAAACCAATACCTGGCCGGTCAATGCCGGATTGTTGATCTTCATGTTAAACTCGAACAGTTGGTTTTGGGTTGTTCCCGAAACGCCTTTGCGGGTCAGGTTTACACCGTGCCCCATATCCAGCAGCGCATCGACACTCTCTACCTGCATGACGTGCGTTTCGTCGTGAGCGAAATAATCGTCTTTTTTAATATTCTGGGCTACTTCGGCAAAATTATACCCCTCTTTCACTTCAATATACACCATACGTCTATGGATACCTGTTCCCGTAGGGATGGTCATAGACAGGGCGGCTTTCACCCCCTCGATAGCCTTGACGGCAACGGTATGTCCCATGCTCATTCCCGGGCCGAAATTGGTATATGTAATTCCTTTGGGTGCACACGCCTCCAACAAAGCGCGAACGACCGAGTCGCTTCCCGGGTCCCAACCGGCAGAGATGATAGATACTTTTCCGCTCTTTTTTGCCAAGACATCCAGTCTGCTGCGCAAACCGGGAATCTGGGTATGAATATCGAAACTATCCACCGTATTGATTCCCAACTTCAACGCCCGTGAGGCATATTCTTCTACTTTACGCGTGGGGGTACAAAGAATGGCAACATCTACATCGGACAATTCGCCTAAATCCGAGACTACCGGAAACGCTTTCAACTCGTCCGGTACCTGGCTGACATCACGTCTGACCACTCCGGCCAATTCAAAATCGGGTGCGGCAGAAAGGGCATTCAACACATACTTGCCGATGTTACCATAGCCAACAATGGCTGCTCTTGTTTTTTTCATCTTGCTTTTGTATTTTTAATGTTTCTCTTTTGTTGTTTTTTCTTTCTATTTCGATTACAAAAATAGCATCTTTGAACCAAAAAATGAGCGATTCCTCCTAATTATTTTTTAATCCGATGGGGGGATATTTACGTTCGTCGAATCGGGCAGTCGCGTCTTTGGGCATAGGCTGCTCCTCCACTAAAACGGCTTTCGCTGCTCATTTGTTCTACGACAACTTACCGAGCCGGGAAGATGGACCTTGTAAAAATTTTTCTATTTTTGTGCTCGGTTTCCATTCAAGTAAAAAGATTTTTATGTTAGAATACATTTCAGGAAAGGTGGAAGAGTTGACCCCTGCTTCGGTAGTGATAGCATGTAACGGGATAGGTTACTGGATCAACATCTCGCTGAACACATATAGCGCTCTGTCGCTGGGAAAACAGGTTAAAATGTACATTTACGAAGCTATTCGAGAAGATGCCTTCGTATTGTACGGATTTTCAGAAAAACGAGAGAGAGAACTCTTTCTTTTACTCATATCGGTATCGGGCGTGGGTCCGAATACGGCCCGCATGATCCTCTCTTCATTATCTCCCGCTGAGTTGGAGCAGGCCATCGTTTCTGAAAATGTGCATCTGCTAAAAGCCGTTAAAGGGATCGGTGCCAAAACTGCCCAACGGGTTATCATCGACCTGAAAGACAAAATAAAAACAACAGCCCTGAACGGCGAGTGCCTGCCCGGTATCACCGCCGATGAACATCAAAGCGAAGAGGCTTTGGCGGCGCTGTTGATGCTGGGATTTACACAAGCGGCATCGCATAAAGCCATTCAAAAAATTGTCAAGGAAAATCCTTCTGCCAAAGTAGAGGAGATCATCAAAGCTGCCTTAAAAATTCTTTAATCGTATGGCAGAACTGAATTTTGCAGCCATAGACATCGGAACCAATGCCGTACGGTTGATGATCAAAGGCATTGATGCCGAGGACGAAGGTAATGGAAAATTGTTCAAAAGGTTGTTGCTACGTATTCCCTTGCGTTTGGGAAACGATGTTTTCGTCTTCGGGAAAATTTCGGAAGACAAAAAAGAGCAATTGCTCCACTCCATACTGTCGTTCAAAGAGTTGATGCTCGTTTACCGGGTTGCCCGTTACCGGGTATGTGCGACATCCGCCATGCGGGATGCCTCGAACGGGATGTCCGTAGCCCAAGAAATAGAGACAATATGCGGAATACGCCTGGAAATTATTTCCGGATACGAAGAGGCGGCATTACTCTATTCGAGCCATGCGGGCAATTTGTTCAACTCCCGCTACCACTATATTTGCGTGGATGTAGGAGGTGGCAGTACGGAAATCAGCCGCATCGAAAACGGTCGTCTGGTCGGAACAGAATCTTACGATATAGGCACATTGAGGTTGTTGCACGAAAAAACAGACCCGAACGAAATAAACCGTCTATTCTCTGACTTAGAAGGTCTTCGCAATCGTTACCCTGCAATCCATATAATCGGTTCAGGTGGAAACATAAACAAGTTATTCCGCCTTTCCGGCACAGCAATCGGAAAACCGCTGGATATAGGTGCTTTGAAGAATATATATTCCAGCCTGAAAAAAATGAGTATAACCGAACGGATGGAAAAGCTACAATTAAAACCGGACAGAGCTGATGTTATCGTTCCGGCCGCTTCGCTATTCTTAGAGATTGCCAGCCATGCAGGGGCGACGCAAATAGAGGTGCCGGCATTGGGTTTAGGCGACGGCATTATAAACGACTTATTCCAAAAATACCAAAGCGGGAAATAGGGATACAGTCGTCCGGATATAGCCTTTTTCAATCGCAATCTTCTTCCAAACTCTTGAAATATTCTTCTATCCATTCTGCTGTAACATTTTTAAGAACAACCCGCTTGTCTTGGTCGAGCAGATAAATCGTCGGCATCGCTTTTAAATCGTACAACTCCTCTTTTTCTATGATCTGACCTTGGTCATATCCATTTAACCACTCTGAGGGGAAATCGGTAATATGCGCACGCCATGCCTCGACCTCTTCATCCGGATAAATGGCCAATACCACCAACTGCCGATCTTTTACCAAAGACTGTATGCAAGCAGATTCTCTCAGAGAAGCCATTGCTTCGGCACACATTTCACATCCGGGATTATGAAAAAACAACAATGTGTTGGGTGCCTTGATAGACGACAGACGGCCCTTTTCTCCCGTTCGATCGGTATAAGAGAAATCGTTGGCTACGGAATCTACCCTGTTTTTCTTGACAAAAGCCAATCGTTTTGCCGGCCGAGCCTTTTCTTTCTCCGAAACCTTGTCTGATGCCAACAGCGATTCGAGCATCGGAATATAATGTTCGTCGTTTTGCATGGGCGAATCCCAATTATACAGATAATCATCGTACAATTTTATAAAATAAGCATACATCGTACTATTGACTTCTGCTTTTTTCAACATTGATTTCACCGCAAAATGAGTCCTCTCTACGGATACATAATTCAAAACATCCAAGAAATTGACAAATGCCTGCTCGGTTATTTCCGGGATATGGCAATACACGGTATCAGAAAAATCAAATTTATCCCAATAGTGTTCTACCAAAAACTCAGCACGGTCGGCAGGTTCAGTCAGATGGCCCGGTATCTGAGGCAACTCAAAACCACGTGGTTTATCATCCCATCCCGGCCCCAATCCAAACGAGCAAGGGAAAAAAAAGAGTCGAAAGAATTCCGCCCAATAATGATATTCTTAATTTTACTATTCATCTCCATATACGGTTTTGTACCACGCCAATTGACGATAAACGCTATTCAGGTTCTGGTATTGGTCCTGCCAAATATAGGTAGATAATCCACTGTAATGGTTGATGTAAAAACCGCTGCTCCCGATCAGCATGGAAGGAGTTGCCGCCTTGTAAAGAACCGTCTTTTCCAATTGCGCGACAAAACGATCATACGAGGAGGTCCCTATTCTCGACAGATAGTCATCCAAATCAAACAATATACGGGCACTCAACCGATCGTAGCGCTGCACTTCCCAATAGTTGTCAATGGCTCCACGCGTACCGCTTTCAGATAAAACATCGTGTACGACAGCAGCCAAAGCCTCCATTTGAGAACAATCAACCAAAGCAACCGTTGCCGAACAGTCTGCTCCTGTCTTACTTGCATAGTAGTTGAAATACCCTTCGCAGATTGCTGGCAAATCCGGCACCGGAGTAAGTATATAACTCATCAGCTGATGATACGGAAAACCTTCGGCTAAAACTTCCGCAGGAGAAAAAATAAGGTAATCGGTTTTATTTCGTAAAGCATAAGCCACCTCTACACTACCCATATAACAAGCGTCAAACAGGATATAATCGAACATCCCATCGGGCACTGCACTACAAAATTCATCTATTTCCATCCAATTACTCCGATCTTGAATAAAGGCTCGTGTTGCTACGGAAGTATCCAAGAAATCAATTCCATCGGGTAAATGCGGTGTCGTTTCCGATGCACTCTCCATAGCATAAGAATCGACAATCGGAATCCAACCCATCCCATGAGAACTGACAATCAAACCATACGTATCGGAAGGGAATCGGGATGCAACCTCTTGTATAATCTTATTCATCACCTCGGGAGAAGAGGAGTCCTGCTCTTCATACGAACAAACCGTATGCCACTCTGCCTTACCGCCCGCTCCCATCCGGACATTCATCAAGCAGGGCAATTCTCCGAGATTATCCAAATAAACAACCAAATTACAGTCATTCAATCCAGAAATATTTACTCCTCTCAACAACTTGTTCAAAACGCCGGAAGTCTCCGAATATAACGAATTATCCATCGCCATATACATCAACACCGTATGTTGCGCTTTGGACGAAGGCGGATCTATATCTTCTCCTCCTTTATTATCATCGGAACACGCCACCAATCCTAAAAACGAAATAACGAGGCCTCCTATATAAAACAAAAAACGTTTGCCCATAAATCGTATATCTTATAGCTCAGGCAAAAATACAAATCTTTACTGTAAATCTATCCACCAGTTCAAAAGAAAAGTTTTTTTCTTAAAGTTGTCATATATTTAGGTTTAACATTCTATCCCCTCTTTCATTAACACAAAATAACATTTATCCATCGCCGATAATATATTTATTTTCCATACCTTAGTAGCCAAATAATCAAAATGAACACAAAACACAATTTAAAGGAAGAATGAAAAACACATTTTCGCTTAATTTATTTCAAAAATGTTTTTATTATAAATGCATTATCGTCATTTGTCTATTCCTGCTTCCAACCGTAACAGCAATTCCTGCATCGGCCAAAAAGAACATTAAAGTCTTATTGATTTCGGGACAAAATAACCACGATTGGAAAAGGACTCATCCTTTTATGAAAAAGGCATTGGATGCTGCTCAAATATTCGAGACAGACATTGTGCTGACAACCACTTCCGAAGAGGTGAAAAACTTTTCCGCACCATTTGACAAATACGACGTAGTCCTGTTCGACTACAACACAACCGATAATTGGCCGCAAGCCACCCAAGAAGCTTTTGAAAAATATGTAAAGAAAGGCGGAGGTGTAGTCATCATCCACGCCTCCAACAACAGTTTCCCGCAATGGCCGGCCTTTAATGAAATGATCGGATTAGGAGGATGGGGAGACCGAAACGAAAAATGGGGACCCTACGCCTACTGGGAAAACGGGAAACTGAAATTGGATTATTCTCCGGGGATCGGAGGCTCTCACGGAGCCCGGTGCGACATAAAAGTGGTAAACCGAAATCCCCAGCATCCTATTATGAAAGGATTGCCCCAAGTTTGGTTACGCGAGCACGACGAACTATACGACCAATTACGCGGACCGGCCCAGAATATGACCATATTAGGTACCGCCTACTCGGTAAACAGTAAACGAGAAGAACCGGTTATCTTTACGTTAACATACGGAAAAGGAAGAATATTCCACTGGGTATGCGGACACTTATGGGAAGGAGATAACGATATGCGCAGCCTGGAATCGATCGATTTCATTACGCTGCTGCAACGAGGCACCGAATGGGCGGCAACGGGCAAGGTAAAACAAAAGGTCCCCGACAACTTCCCGACCGAGAACAAAGCCCAATACAGCACAACTATCAAGGTAGAATAAATACTAACTAAACACACAATAACAAAGAAATGGCAATTACAAGAAGAGAATTCATCCGTAGTTCGGCGATCGGACTAATGGGATTGACCTTTATTCCGTCATCATACGCCAAGCTCATGGCTCCCAGCGACACCATCCGAATAGGAGCTATCGGATTAGGACAACAAGCCATGTACCTGGTCAATGGATTTCTGAACATCCCCGGCGTAAAAGTAGTTGCCGGTTGCGATGTTTATGGTATTAAAAGAGAACGTTTCAAACGCAGAGTAGACAAATTCTATGCAGATAAAAAACAATCCAGCAACGTAGATATATACGAACGATACCAAGACTTGTTGGAACGTCCAGACATCGACGCAGTTATTATTGCTACCCCCGACCATTGGCACGCAAGTATTGCCATTGCCGCCTGCAAGGCAAAAAAAGATGTATATTTGGAAAAACCGCTGACCTTTACCATCACCGAAGGGAAAGAATTGGTAAAAGCTGTCCGTAAAAACAAACGGATATTGCAAGTAGGTAGCCAGCAACGGGACGATATCGCATTCCAATACGCGACAAAAATGGTACGAGAAGGTCGAATCGGATTGGTTACAAATGTTAAGGCCTGCGTAGGGGCGCCTCCCATCCCATATAACTTACCGGAACAACCTATCCCGGAAGACCTGAATTGGGATTTATGGTTAGGCCCTCTCCCCAAATACATTCCTTATAACGCCTCATTGAACCCGGTTATCTCATTAGATCCCGAAAAAAATGAAACAGACTGGGGCGGTTGGAGATGGTACAAAGAGACCGGCGGCGGATATACGACCGACTGGGGCGCTCATATGTTCGACATCGCCCAATGGGGATTAGGGAAAGACCTCAGTGGACCGGTAGAGATCATTCCTGCCGGTTACGGAGATGAAAAACATCTGACGTATATCTACGACAACGGAACCAGACTGACAGAAGAACCGTTCAACGAAGCCGAAACCAAAGGGGTCAAATTTTATGGGACAGATGGTTGGATCGAGGTATCGCGCGAACATTACAAAGCCTCTTCTCCCGAGCTCAATATCCCGAAAGGGACCAGAATTACCGGCGGTAATTACGAAACAGGGACACCTCACCTCGAAAATTTCATACAATCGGTACGTTCCCGCAAAGATCCGAGTACTCCCGTCGAAATAGGACACCGCACCTGTACGATGTGTACCTTAGGGAATATGGCTATTGACCTGAAACGACCCATTAAATGGAATCCGGACAAAGAAGAGTTCGTAAACGACAAAGAGGCAGAAAAACATGCTCTCAACGAATACAAATATCGTAAAGGTTATAAACTTAAATAATTTCGGGACAGATAAAAATTGGGAAAAGCTTAACAACTTCTGAAAACAGAAAACTGTCTAAGATTTTTTATTCCTATGGAACTGTATCTCCATACACAGGACATCAGGCATAAAGTATCGTCTTAGACAGTTTTGCACAAATTGATGATGATAAATAAAGACTGAAAAAAAATGGAACCCAGATCCAAAAAGAAATTTTTTAAACGTAACGGTGTTATCCTATCAACAGGTATTATATTGGGCATAATCATTATGCTCGGAGGACATTACATTTATAAAGAGTCGTCAACCGACGATTCGTGCCAAATATGCCACATCCACCCTCATGCCGAAGAGAGTTGGAAACTCTCTACACATGGAGGCAACAGCCCTTCGGGGGTACGGGTACATTGCGTAGAGTGCCACCTTCCGCCTGAAAGCGACGGCATAAAATATTTCTCGGCCAAAGCCAAAACCGGCATGAAAGATCTCTGGTCCTACCTGACCAAAGACAGCGCGGAAATAAACTGGGAGAGCAAAAAGAATTTAGAATATGCCTCCAAAATCGTATATAACGAATCGTGCAAGGAATGTCATACCAACATTTTCCCACCGGAACTAAACGACGAAGGAATAACCGCACACCTCTACTACGATGAAAACGAGAAAAAACTCGACTTGCAATGTATCAGTTGCCACCTGTCCGTAGGGCACTACGATCCCAACATGATACACGCCAAGATGGAGGGCCTGCCTGCGGTAAAAGACGAGAACAAAGAGGTTTATACCGAAGCGACCCCGGTTACCGAGTTTAAAAACTTCACCGAAAAAATTCCAACTACGTCGATATCGTTTAACATGATAGCGATCCCCGGAGGAACGTTCCAAATGGGAAGCCCCGAAGACGAACCATTCCGTCAAGAAAACGAAGGACCGGTGCGCAACGTAACCATCAGCCCTTTCTTCATGGGAGAAATTGAAGTTACATGGGATATGTATTGGGCATTCTATGCACAAACCATGTCAGAAGGACGTATCGCTCCGGATATTATCCGGGCGAATAACGCTACCGACCCCGAAGTGGATGCCATCAGCGGTCCCACTCCTCCGTTCGGATTCCCCGACCAAGGCTGGGGAGGTATAGACCGTCCGGCCATTACCATGACTCATTACGCCGCAGAAATTTTCTGCCAATGGCTCTCCAAACGTACCGGCAAACACTACCGGTTACCGACAGAGGCAGAATGGGAATACGCCGCCCGGGGAGGGACACAAACCCCCTACTTCTTTGAAGGTAACCCGAAAAAATTCTCAGACCAAGGGTTCATGCGCAAATTCTTCGATGCCGATACAGCCGTTATCAACAGTTTCGTAGCGTATGCCAAGAACAGTAATAGCAAATCGATGGAACCCTCCAAAATCTCACCGAACCCGTTCGGACTCAAAAATATGCTGGGGAATGTAATGGAATATTGTTCAGACTGGTATGCAGACGATGCGTACGCTCAAACATCCACAGATGTTACCGACCCCAAAGGGCCTGAATCGGGAACGGAACACGTTGTCAGAGGAGGGGACTTCACCAACGACGCGGCCGATGTACGCTGCGCCAGCCGAGCTGCCACGCAACACGACAACTGGTTAAAGACCGACCCCCAACAGCCCAAAAGCATTTGGTGGTATTCCGATACCAAAAGCGTAGGGTTCAGGGTGGTGTGCGATATGCCTGAGCAAACACCGGAAAACAACCCGTAAAAACAAAAACCGCGCCGTAATCCGTTTCTGGAATACGGCGCGGTTTCTTTATTACAACCTACTCCTGTATAACTATTTTCTCATATTTGATTAATCTATTTTTATCCACAATAGACAAAGAAATAAAGCAGATAAGAAAATTAATTTCTTAAAGTATGAGATTTTATTTTTCACCGGAATATAATCCTAAATAAAAAATCTGCACATTTTAAGTAACGATAAAACGTGCAGATTCTTTATTGATTTTTACAAACTACTTCTACAAAGTTAATAAATCTCCATTACATAGGGGCTTGGGGATCCTTTCCTGGAATTGGGGCCTCTCCTTCATGATAATCCGGGAGATCTGCCATCTTATATTCTGTTGGTCCATAACGAAGCTCCGAAGCCATAATCTCATCCCAGGTTATTCTTTTCCCTGTGTACGCAGCCTCTCTTCCTAAAATGGCGACTTGTGTGGAATAGGCCAAATCCAATGCTTGATTTATTTTTTTATTCAAGCGGATTGATTCAACCAGATGTATATGTTCCTGATTATATGGATTTTTTACCGGTTTCTTCTCGTAATCATAACTCCATATCTTATTACCGTTATAATCTTCAAAATAAATATTGTTTCCATCATTTAGAAATGCAACACCTTTTGTTCCAAGAATTTGTTCTGAGACATTTCCTTCGCATCCATCAATCTGTCTTGCCGTACATAACATTCGCTTATTCCCTTCATAAGTATAATCCGAAGCAAAGTTATCATATATATCGCCCGTCAAACGGCGCAAACGGCCACCGAATCCCGTTGCCGATTTAGGTTTATCTCCCATAAACCAAGTAACCACATCTATATTATGTACCGCTTGATCAAGAATATGATCTCCACTTAACCATTTTATATTAAACCAGTTTCTTATACAATATTCCATATCAGACCATTCCGGCCGTTTTTTCTTATTCCACCAAGCACCTTGATCCCAATGACAAGTGGTAGATACAATATCGCCAATCATACCATTTCTGACATTAACATAAGCTTCCCAATAATCACGCCTATGTCTGCGTTGGTTTCCCGTAATTACAGTTAAGCCCAATGATTCCGCCACCTTTGCTGCTGCAATTACCGTGCGTATTCCCACAGGGTCCACAGCACAAGGTTTTTCCATAAATACATGTTTTTTTGCTTCTACGGCAGCTTTGAAGTGCTCTGGTCTAAAATGAGTTGGGGTACATAAAAGGACTACATCTACTTCTGGCATAGCCATAACTTTTTTATACGCATCAAAGCCTAAAAAACAATTGGCATCCGGGACTTCATTATTATAGTTTTCTTTTAATACTTTTCTACAACCGTCCTGTCTGTCTTTAAAGACATCGGCCAATGCTACGATTGAAACATTGGGGCCGGATTCGAGGAATTGACAAGCAGCACCTGTTCCCCGGTCTCCATTTCCTATCAATGCAGCTTTCAACGGTTTCCCGTCAGGAGCTATATCAACAAATGAAAACATTCCTAATTCCTCAGGTGAAAACACCTTTGAACCACTGGAAGATTGTTCTGAACAGGATGTTGTCGTTAAACCCAAAGGCAAAGAAGCTCCTAAAATAACGGAACTGGAAAGGAAATCTCGTCTTTTCATACATGTATTATTTAAAGTTAAACGTAATAAAGGAAACAATATTCTAATAAAATAGAGCGTGTGGCTTTTCTACAATCATGGCCTGTGTTATCTAGGGATAAACATCCATTTTTCTTCTAATAGACTAAAAAGCGCCAGATTTACAAATATTACGATTCCCCAGAAACATATTAATTACAAATATAATAAAGTTTATATCAAATAATTGATTAATGCTCTTTTTTTCACTATTTTTGTAATTCAAGAAAGTTAATAAATGTATTACGGCTAAATTTACTACCACTATACACAAATACTCGTAACTATAAGATTGATTCTTGTTGTGTTTAATGCCTTACGGATAACTTTTAAATATTATGAGGAAAAGTATTATTGTCATTTTATTTCGGAAGGTATTAAAATCATCCACAAAATGAATCACAGAATATTATAAAACAAACTATATTCACAACTAAATTTACTATCATGACTACACGACGCGACTTTATCAAACAGGCATCCCTCATCGGGGCTGGTCTTACCTTTTCGCCCTTTATCATTCGGGCAGGAGGAAACTCGGTTTCTGCATCCGATAAAATACACGTTGGATTGATCGGCTGTAACGGCATGGGATTCTCCGACCTGCAAGCATTTCTACAAAATCCGGAAGTAGAGTGCGTGGCCTTGTGCGACATCGATCAGGAAGTATTGGACAGAAGAGCTTCCGACACAGAAAAAATGACCGGTAAAAAAGTTAAACACCTGTATAAAGATTGGCGTCGGCTGATTGACAACAAAGACATCGATGTTGTCATCGTCGGCACACCGGACCATTGGCATTGCCTGCAAATGATTGCCGCCTGCGAAGCAGGAAAAGATGTATATTGCGAAAAACCCCTGGGAAACAGCATTACCGAATGTAACCTGATGGTAAAGGCCGCAAAAAAATACAACCGTGTTGTGCAGGTAGGGCAATGGCAACGCAGCGATCCGCATTGGCAAGATGCCATGGCATTCGTTCACAGCGGACAATTAGGGAAGATACGAACCGTACGCGTATTCTCTTACCAAGGATGGTGTCCCTCTATCAAGGTACTGCCGGATGAAGAGACGCCCGCAGGTGTAGATTACGATATGTGGTTAGGCCCGGCCAAGAAACGACCGTTCAACCGAAACCGGTATCACTTTACGTTCCGCTGGTTCTGGGATTATGCCGGGGGATTAATGACTGATTGGGGTGTACACTTGCTGGACTATGCATTATACGGCATGAATGTTACTACACCCAAATCAATCATGGCATCCGGCGGTAAATTCGGATATCCGGATGATGCGTGCGAAACGCCAGACCTGCTTCAAACCATCTACGAGTTCGATGGATTCACTGTCCTGTGGGACCATGCCATCGGCATAGACGACGGCGCTTACGGCCGAAACCACGGATTAGGATTCGTTGGAGAAAACGGTACGTTGGTGGTAGATCGCGGCGGATGGGAAGTCATCCCCGAAAGGGTAAACGGAAACGCCCGGATGGAAGCTGTCCCATTGAAACAGGCCTATGGAGAAGGAGGGTTGAACCTACACGTCAAGAACCATCTGGAATGTATCAAAAAACGAGACCCTAACTGCAACGCCAGCATCGAAATAGGTGCCCATATTGCCAAATTTTCACAATTGGGCAACATCGCTTACAGAACCGGCGAAAAACTGAAATGGGACGGGACTAACTTTACCAACAGTAAGAGCGCTAACGATTACCTGACTCCCAATTACCGGGCCCCGTGGAAATTGCCCAAAATCTAAAAAAACATAAGATACCCCGAAGAGCATGGCCTCTCGCTGGGATTTTATCAAAACCAAAGAAGGGATAACAGCAGCCTCTTGCATATAGCCAGAAAAAGCTTTACCACCCTCAGAAAATACAGCTATACATAAAAGGTCCACCCGGACGAAACTGTCCGGGTGGACCTTTATCAATTGCCAGAACATAGAATGGAAAAAACTGTTGGATTTTTTTATCCTAACCGATACGGAATACGTGGTACGATGCAACCTCGACAGCAATAACCCAAGAGACAGGGTATCGAAAATATTTTAATAGATAAAAATCATCCATTAATTCGACTACTATCGTAAAATAGCCGAAATGAAAAACTTCGAGGACGTCATCAATTGTTAAAACCCATATACCAAAACAACTGGGAGTTTCCAAAATTATAGAGAAAATACGACATTTTTACTTTTTTTTACCCTATAAATGGATTGAGATTATAGTTTTTTTTGTACTTTGCGAACAATTTATGACATTATTGATTAAATCACTTTTTCTATAAAACAAAACAGTCTCTCACAGGGAAAACAAAGAATCTTAAATCGACTAACAGACAGATAGTTATCTAAATAAACCAAATATCAACATGGAAAATCAAAACAAACAATCGAACAATCAGAGCAGAAGAGAATTTCTCTCAAACGCAGCATTACTAACCTTAGGAGCCGGTACGATCCTTTCGGCTTGCGGTGAAAAAAAGGACCAACTGGTGCCGTTGAAACCGGCAGACCAACTGTACATCCCCACCCTGACAGACAAAGCCGTTGACGGAGCTCCGCTGAAAGCAGGGTTGGTTGGTTGCGGTGGACGTGGACGCGGTGCCGCTTACAACTTCCTGGACGCAGCCGACAATGTAACTATCGTTGCATTAGGCGACGTTTTTGAAGACCGCGTAAAAGGATTCCAAAAAGAACTGAAAGACAACAAACAGATAGATATCCCCGATGCCAACTGCTTCGTAGGATTCGACGCATACAAAAAAGTAATGGATACCGACATCGATGTAGTATTGGTGGCAACGCCTCCCGTATTCCGTGCAGAACATTACAAATATGCTGTTGAAAAAGGAAAACACGCTTTCCTCGAAAAGCCCATCGCTGTGGATGCAGTAGGTTACAGAACATTGATCGCTGCCGCTAAACAAGCCGCAACAAAAGGTCTTTGCTGTGTAACTGGTACACAACGCCATCACCAACGTTGCTACGTTGAATCATACAAACAGGTACAAGCCGGACTTATCGGTGAAATTACAGGCGGTAATGTTTATTGGAACCAAAATATGCTTTGGTACAGAACCCGCGAAAACGGTTGGAGCGACATGGAATGGATGATCAAAGACTGGGTAAACTGGAAATGGTTGTCAGGTGACCACATCGTAGAACAACACGTTCACAACATCGACGTATTCAACTGGTTCTATGGCAAGAAACCGATTAAAGCTACTGCTTTCGGGGCTCGTCATCGTCGTATTACAGGTGACCAGTACGATATGTTCAGTGTAGATTTTGAATACGAAGGTGGTATCCATATGCACAGTATGTGTCGTCAAATAGACGGTTGCAACAACAATGTAAGCGAGTTCATCCAAGGGACGAAAGGTTCTTGGAACAGTGCCGACATGAAGATCAGAGACCTGCAAGGAAACGTTATCTGGGAATACGACTGGGAAAAAGAAAAAGCCGATTGGAAACAAAACGACCCCTACACGTTGGAACACGTGAACCTGATCACTTGCATCCGCAACAAAAAACCGATCTGCCAAGTAGAAGAAACCGCCATCTCTTCACTTTGTGCCGTAATGGGTCGTGAAGCAGCTTATACCGGACAAGAAGTTACATGGGATCAAATATCCAGCTCAGAACTCAACTATATGCCTGCAAAACTTGAAATGAGCAATGTTGATATGAGTGCCTATACGGTACCTGTTCCCGGTAGTGGGAAATAATTGAAACCGGTTTTTCGGTAGAAATGAAAATATAGTTTTTATCATTCTAACGTAGAGGTTGTTTTTATTTTTCCTTTTGAGAAGTCTCTCGCATAGCGGGAAAACCCCAAAAGACCAAAAATCAAGACAGCCTCTACTTTTATAAAACGTACACTTATTATGTCAATAGATAGAAGAGACTTTTTAAAAAGCACGTTGTTCGGGGCAACACTGGCAACGGTGGGTTCTTCCATTCCGACCATCGGAAATGCCATGACTCAAAAATCAGACAAACCCAAGAAAGGGAAAGCCCAACTGAATATCTCTTTACAAGAAGGTATTCCTTTGGGAGATTCCCTGGAAGAGAAACTCGACTATATGGAGAGCCTCGGTATTGTAGGGCTTGAACCGGGAGGTGGCAACCTGGCGAAACGGGTCAACGAATTTCAACAGGCTTTACGGAACAGGAAGGTAAAGATCAGTGCTATATGCGCCGGATTCGATGGATTTATCCTGGCCGAAGATACCGCCACCCGCGAAAGATGCAAGAGTACGATGAAAGAGATTCTGGCGGCTGCCGGAGAGCTCGGTTCGGTAGGCGTGATTCTGGTCCCGGCATTCAACCATCAGAAACCGGCCTATCCCCATACCATGGATACGCGTAAATTCTTAATCGAGCAAATGACCGAATTGGGTGAATACGCTGCACAACACAATACAAAGGTGATTTTTGAACCGCTCAACAGAGGCGAAGCATTCTACCTTAGACAAGTGGGCGATGCCGCATCCATCTGCCGCGACTCCAATTGTCCCGGATTAAGCTGCATGGGCGATTTCTGGCACATGACTTTTGAAGAGCCCTCCGATATGGGTGCATTCATCTCGGCAGGCGACTATCTGCAACACGTACACATTGCCAGCCGTAAACGCCGCAGTATGCCCGGAGAGGATGGAGAAGCCGACAACTACATCAACGGATTCAAAGGGCTGAAAATGCTGGGATACAACAAATATGTCAGCTTTGAATGTGGTTCGCAAGGCGATAGAAAAGATACGATTCCCGCAGCCGTAAAACTGCTGCGCGAACAATGGAAAAAAGCCTAACTGTACAATGATACAACAAGAGAGGGAGAACTCTGTATGAGTTCTCCCTCTCTGTATAAATCAATACCTAAAAACATTATATTCGGCAGGTCCTGTTCTACAATAAAGAATCTCCTGTTACTCGGTCGAAAAGATACCCACCTACCCTTTCCATAAAAACATTACCCCTCCACAAACCGGAGAGAGTAGAGTTTTGAGAGACGATCTTTTAATCGTCCCATCAACGAACGCCGTATCTGTAAGGTAATTTCGCAGTCCATATCGAAACGTTGCGATACGATGGTGGCATCTTCCTCTTTCGCAATCCGCATCACTTGATTCAAAAGGGGATATTCAAAAAGGACAGAGAGCTGCTCCTCGACAAAGCAGGTTACAATCTCGTTATTCCGTATCGCCTCGGCAGCAGCCTCCTTATAGGCGGTAATCAAGCCGCTTGTTCCCAACTTGATTCCTCCGAAATAACGCACGACCAGAATCAAAATATCGGTCAGTTCGTTTGAATTGATCTGCCCCAGAATGGGACGTCCCGCCGTTCCGGAGGGTTCTCCGTTATCGTTCGCCCGGAAATCGGTTCGCTCCGCCCCCAACATATAGGCCCAACAGATATGCCGGGCATCGTAATACGCCTTTTGATATTTTTCCAAAGCGGCCTTTACTTCGTCCACCGTCTTTACCGGGATGGCTATCGATATAAATTTACTCATCTTCTCTTTATACCATCCTTCTGAAAGGCGTGCTATCGTTTTATACGTATCATCCATAAAAAAGCCTGCTTCTGTCTGTTACAAAAGTAGGCCTTTGCTTTTAATTTTACAAACCGGCAGAGGGCTAATATTTATCGCTTTCGCCCTGCATCTCCTCCTCGGTTATGGGATGTTTGTCCATAATCCGCCACGTATAGGCGATATAAGCCAACACGACAGGCACCAGGATAGAGACGACACTCATCACCTTTAATGTAAAAAAGCTGGACGAACTGTTGTATATGGTCAACGAGTTCTGCATATCGGCCACAGAGGGATAATATGCCGTATGGTTATACCCGGCAACGAAAAAGAGGCTCAACACAACCAGGATCGTCCCGATGCCGGAAAACCAGATGCCTGAACGGAATGTGTTTTGCATAACCGTCCGCAAGATGGCATACAACACCAAGACTACGCCAACCAGCAACAAGACTCCCACCCAGTACATCTGCACCAGATTAAAGAAATACTTATATTGCACCAACGATATTTTCCCGGTATCCCGATTCAATTCATACCCCTCACCCCACAGGATGAAAGCGAGGAAAAGCAGGAAAAACACCACAAACGGTATGGCATTGATCAACACCTGCCGTTTGCTCCGAAGATATATGTTTTCATTGTCTATGTTGTTTATAAAGTAGAGGGCTCCCTGTATCCGGGCCAGGAAAAATACGGCCAAACCCAGCGAAAGGTTTTGCAGGTTCAAGATAGCCTCCAACCCGTGAAGCGGATTCTGCCAGGTAGATATGACCGGCATACCCACATCGGTGATGTTGTTTTTATTGACTACAAAGTCTGAACCGCTAAAAAAGGTACCGACGGCCACCCCCAACAATACGGTTGCTGCCAGACCGTTTATTTTCAAAAATGTATCGTAGGTCTTTTTCCCGAGGAAATTCCCAGGCTTGGAACGGTACTCGTAAGAAACGGCCTGTATGATGAAACTGAACAGAATAGCCATCCACAGCCAATAGGCCCCGCCGAAACTGGTTGAATAAAACAGCGGGAACGAGGCAAAAAAGGCTCCGCCAAAGACAACCAGCGTGGTAAAGGTAAATTCCCATTTGCGGCCCAACGAGTTTATCAACAGGGTCTCTTCGGCATCATTCTTGGCAACGACATTCAGCAGGGTCTGCCCTCCTTGTACAAAGAGGAGAAAAACCAGCAATGCTCCCAACAGGGAAATCAAAAACCACCAATAGTGTTGAAAAAAATCGTATGTCAGTTCCATAATCTTAATTATTTTGATCAAACCCTTTTTTTATCTGTTTCAACATAATCCCCACATCGGCAATCAACAAGAGTGTAAATATGGCGGCGAACATCCAGAAAGTTGTCTGTACAATGCTCGATCCTACTTTGGAGATGGCAGCAAAGGTGGGCATGATATCTTGTATGGCCCACGGCTGACGACCCACTTCGGCCACCACCCAACCGGACTCCAAGCAGAGATATCCCAACGGAATGGTCCAGACACAAATCCAAAGCAACCATTTCATGTTTTGTAATCGGTCTTTTTTCAACAAGAAAAGCAGCAGGATAAAGAAAACCAGGAAATAACCTCCCAACAGAATCATAATATGGAATGAATAAAAGACAAACGGGACATAGGGTACCAGCTGTTCGGGCGACTCGACATAACCGTACCCGAAATAGGGAAAGTTCTCTTCCAGAATTTTCTGATTGACGGACATCATGGCCGAATCACCCTGGGCCTGGGCCTCTTTGTAATCAGCCAATGCCTGTATGGCGATCCGCCCCTGCATCATTTTATCATATACCGACGGGGCCGTAATCGTTTCGCCCTGTTGATTTAGCTGGGGAAAACCGCCTTTCATCAGATCGTCGATACCTGGGACAAATCCGTCCACATGCCGAGTGGCCAACAGAGAAAGCAGGGAGGGTATCTTCACTTCAAACAAGAAGGGTTCCTCGGTATCGGTATAACTTTTTTTGTCGGGATTCAATATCCCGAAAAGGACCAATCCGTGTTTTGTCGATCCTTGATATACCCCCTCCATCGCCGCCAGCTTCATCGGCTGTTTCTGAAACACCTGTACGGCAGAACCGTCGCCGGTATAGATCACCGTACAAATCCCGGCCAGGCCAACCCATGCGCCCACCTTCATACTGCGTAAGGCCAGCAGCGTATCCCTCTTTTTCAATAAGAACCAGGCACTGACACCCACCACGAAAACAGCCCCCAAAACCCATCCCGACGATACGGCATGAAAAAACTTGTTGGTAGCTACCGGAGAGAATACTAAGGCCCAAAAATCGTCCATCTGGTTCCGTACCGTATCGGGATCGAAATACATCCCCACCGGATGCTGCATCCATGCGTTGGCAATCAGAATCCACAACGCCGACAAGGATGCCCCGATAATGGTGAGCCACGACGATAACAGATGGAAACGGGGACTGACCTTGTTCCACCCGAAAAACATGATGGCCAGGAATGTTGCCTCCAAAAAGAAGGCCATCATCCCCTCAATGGCCAAGGGAGCCCCGAAAATATCGCCCACGAACCAACTGTAATTGGACCAGTTGGTCCCGAACTGAAACTCCAAAATGATCCCGGTAGCAACCCCGATGGCAAAGTTTATCCCGAAGATGGTCATCCAGAATTTGGTAATCTGTTTCCAGCGTTCATCTTTGGTCCTGTAATAAATTGTCTCCATGATGGCAACAATCAAACCCAATCCCAGTGTTAAAGGGACAAAAAGCCAATGATACAAGGCCGTCAAGGCAAACTGTCCTCTCGACCAATCTACGACAGACATTAAATCGTCCATATTTTTCTCTCTTTTATTTGTTTTTATTCACAATCTCTATCAACTCGTTTGTTACATGATCGGAGCGTTCCTGCTCGGTCTTGAAATGGGTATTCAAGTAATTCGGAAAAAAGAACAGCTTCAATACCACAAAGAAGATGAACAATTTAATCAGAATAATAATCCACAAGGTTTTCCCCAACCGTCCCATATTCCGAAAACCGTCGATATACAGGTATGCGGCCTTCTGTATCCAACTCTGTTCCTCGTTATTTTTCATCCGTGGCATCTCTGGTATCATTTCTCTTTTTATAATAAAAACAACATCGAGGGCACATTAAATATGCTGGAGGCCGCGCGGCAGCAGGGCGTGAAAAAGTTCGTGTATGCGTCCTCCTCCTCCGTCTACGGCGACGAGCCGAATCTGCCGAAAACCGAAGGCCGCGAGGGCAACCTGCTGTCGCCTTATGCGCTGACCAAGCGCTGCGACGAGGAATGGGCAAAGCTGTATACCAAGCTGTACGGCTTGGACACC
>CASGEW010000032.1 GCA_949300615.1 uncultured Bacteroidales bacterium | reverse complement strand
CTTTCAACTGGTCAGGGCGACAGAAAATATGTGCATCGTCTTGCGTAAAGCCTCTCACCCGTGTTAATCCGTGCAACTCACCGCTTTGCTCATACCGATACACGGTTCCGAATTCGGCAAAACGCAACGGGAGGTCTTTGTATGACCGTGGAAAACCTTTGTATATTTCGCAATGGTGCGGACAGTTCATCGGTTTCAATAAGAACTCTTCTCCTTCTTCGGGTGTGTGGATAGGTTGGAAAGAGTCTTTTCCGTATTTTGCATAATGGCCAGATGTTACATACAGCAATTTATTCCCGATATGCGGGGTTATAACTTGCAAATAGCCAAACCGTTTCTGGATACGACGAAGGAAGTTTTCCAAACGGTCGCGCAACATGGCTCCCCGCGGCAACCAGAGGGGCAACCCTGCTCCTACTGCCGGGGAAAACATAAACAACTCCAACTCTTTACCCAATTTTCGGTGATCGCGTTTTTTGGCCTCTTCCATCAATGTGAGATACTCGTCGAGCATCTTCTTTTTGGGGAAGGTAATACCATATATACGGGTTAATTGGTGTCTCTTTTCATCGCCACGCCAATAAGCACCGGCCAACGAAGTAAGTTTTACCGCTTTTATCGGTGCAGTGGTAGGCAAGTGCGGGCCACGGCACAAATCGGTAAATTCTCCTTGTGTATAGGTAGTGATGGTTCCATCTTCCAATTCGCTGATCAACTCTACCTTATACTCTTCTCCCCTGTCACCGAACATTTTCAGGGCATCGGCTTTGGAGATTTCACGACGGACAACAGCCTCTTTTTTAGCGGCAAGTTCCATCATTTTCGCTTCAATCAACGGCAGGTCCGACTCTTTTATCGGAGCCTCTCCGCCATCCACATCGTAATAAAATCCGTTTTCTATGGCCGGACCTATTCCGAATTTTACGTGCGGGAAGAGTTGTTGTATGGCTTCTGCCATCAAGTGCGCAGAGGTATGCCAGAAGGCGTGTTTCCCTTCTGCATCGTCCCACTTGAATAATTTTATGGAAGCATCCGCTTCGATGCTTCTATTCAAGTCCCACGGTTGATCGTTGACATTTGCAGCCAAGACATCTTGTGCCAAACGCGGGCTGATAGACTCGGCTATCTGGAAAGGCGTTACACCTTTTTCATACTCCTTTACCGTCTGGTCAGGAAATATTATTTGTATCCTATTCATGGTCGTTTGCTTCGTTCTTTATCTTGTTAATTATATTTTCTAATACGTTTGTTCTTTTTGTTCAAAGATGCAAAAATAACACATTATTTCTGAAATACAACCCTGTTTTTTACAAAGATTTTTATCCCTATTGCGTTTTTTATTTTTAGCTATGAATTTAATCGCTTAATCTTTTTAGCAAATTATACGATTCATATTTCCCCAATTCGCCGGCTTTGCTCAGGTCGGCTCTTGCCAACTCGGTTTTACCCGTTATCAAATAAATCATGGCCCGGTTATAATAGGCATCAGCAAATTCGGGAGCCAATTTGATGGCTTCATCATAATCGGCCAAGGCGGCCTTGTAGTTTTTTTGGACACTATATACGTTGGCCCGGTTGTAGTAGGCATATACGAATCCGGGATCCAACGAAATGACTTTATTATAATCGCGTACAATAAGGTCGTACTCGATAGCCCGATTTTGGACAGGGGCTTCGACAACCGCTTTTTGGTCGTTTTTGATAACAAATCCCGCTCCGTTTTTCATCTGCATATTTTTTATCTCGGAAATTCCCTCTTCCGATATCAACGATGCTGGGGTATTATCCTGATTCTGCGTCTGTCCAAACATCGACTCCATTTTCTTAAACCGTACTGCCGCCCGGTTGAAATAGGCATACATAAAGGTGTTGTCTATCTCTATCACTTTGTCCAAATCATGGATAGATCCTTCAAAATCCTGTACCAACATATAGTCTAACGAACGGGCGAAATAAGCAGCCAGCAAATTTTGTTTATTTTCTATCTGCGCAGAATAATCCTCTATGGATTTAAAATGTTCATCTATCTGCGATTGATCCAACGCCACTTCTGCATTGGTAATCAAAAGTCGCTTGTTCAATATGTGGGATTGGTTCAGGGCATCGATCTTCCTGTCGTAAAAACGATACTGGGTAATATCGGAGAGTTTTTCATAATAGGTCAAGATAAACGAATCGGACAGTTCAGCCTTGGTTCCTTTATCCTGTACCCTCCCCCGGTATTCGGAGGCATATTTGCTCGGCCGATTGTCAGCAACGATCAACTGACTGAATTTGCGAATGTTTTTATCCGACTCTTTTCGGGTCTTTTCTTCCGTGGACACTTCTTCGACCTTTTCTTCGTCGTCTTTATGATCTGCATCGGCCATAAAATTCTGCTTTTGCATCACATACATATAATCTTCTTCGGCACCTTTGTCGTCGCCTAATTTTCGACGTACTTCCGACCGGGCATAAAAACCGGCTACAAAATTGGGATATTGTTCTACAACCCGGCTGTAATCTTTTTCCGCCTGCTGATACTGCCCCAATTCATCGCACAGAATAGCTCGGTTATACAAGGCGAAATAGTTGTCCGGCTCCCGGTTTATGACTTGGGTAAAATCATCAATGGCTCGATTCTTATCGCCCACTTGCGCCCGCAGAAGGCCTCGATTATAATATGCCATGACATTGTTTGCATCCATGTCGATTACTTTGTCATAATCGGCCAAAGTACCCCGAATATCTTTCAGATAATAGCGTATCAATCCCCGGTTCAGGTAGTAATCCGTCCGCATCGGCTCTATCTTTATAGCCTCGTTTACATCATCCAAAGCGCTCTGATAACCTTTGTTATATTCAACTTTTATCATGGCCCGCATCATGTATGCCGGCGAACTGTACTTATCCACCTCTATGGCTTTGTTTATCTTTTCAAGGGCTTTCAACGTATCGCCTTTTTCGATATAAAGTTGACACTCTCCCAGATAGGCATTGTAAAACGTAGGGAAACGGTTGATCAAGGTCTCAAAAGACTTTTCTGCCTCGTCATAACGTTTCAGATAGATCTCTGCTACGGCTTTATTGATCATCATCGCCTTGTGCTCAGGAGCATATTCCAACCCTTTGGTATAATCGGCTACGGCTCCTTCGTAATCTTCCATATTTTGCCGGGCCATGCCTCTTACCTGATACGCATTGATAACAAAAGGGTTCCGTTCCAAGCACAAGGAACAATCCTCTTCTGCCCCTTTAAAATCATCCAAATAGAGTTTGGCCACCGCTCTGAAAAAATAGGGCTCTGCCAAAAAGGGTTTTACCTTTATTACCTGATTAAAGTATTGTATCGACAATACATAATCGTCATAATACAACGCATTACGCCCCACCATCATAACATAATCGGTATTGATCTGGGAACGGACGTTTGCCGATAAAAGGAACAAAAATAAAAAACAGGCAACTATTTTTTTGTACATATATAAATCGTATTTTTATCACAAAGGCCAGGCTATCTGCACTTGTTGTGATGCAAATGTAAGTAAATTAATGTAGAATAGATTCTGTTTTCTCTATTTTATAGCTTTTCTTTTTTTCTATTTAAAATCTTTTACGCGATCTATTTTTTACAAATAGAGGCAAAAGCGCAATATTTACACTCATGAATTTGTGCCGTTTGCACAAAAGGTACTTGCTCGTCAAAAATCTCGCACAGGCATTTTTCCAAGGCCGAAACGAAATCGACGTCGAAAACGAGATAATCGGCTACGGTTTCTGATTTTTTTTCGGGCCTGTACAGAACATTCCATTGAAACGTATCGTTGAACAACGAACGCAGATAATAGATACCCGGAACTATCGCCTCCGGTTTCTCCAACCGGTTATACATCATGGCATACATAAATACCTGCATAACGGCTTTGGGGCGGTTGAGCAATGCGGCATCGAACAAATCCTGAACGGAACGGAATTCGGGTTTACCCGCCCCGGTTTTATAATCGATGATTCTAACCGACGTCCCTTTCCGATCAATACGGTCCACATACGCTTTCAAACGTACTTTTCGGCCATCTTTCAACGGGAAGTCCAGATTCATCAACCGTTCAGATTCTATATAAACGAACGGTGTCATTTGTGCATCTTTTTTCAACACCTGTTTTACATATTTCCGAATAATCTCCCCTACCAGGAAATTTTGCCCGGTCAGTTTTCCAACCTTCCGGCTCTTGAAGAAATGCTCGGCAAACGAATCTTCTATGTACGATGTCAATAAAGATTCGTCCGAAGCTATCTTTTTCAAGATATCGGCAGTTACGGTTTCTCCGCTCATCCGTTGATAAATCCGCTCCATCACACCGTGAAAAATACTACCGAACGAATCGGCTTCGATGCTCTCCGTTACTTCGTCCTCTTCTATCACATTTTCTACATACTGCAAATAGAACTGCAACGGACAATTTATGTAGGTATTGATTGCACTTGCCGACAAAGCACGATCGCCTCCTGCTAAGAAACGAGAAAGACGAGCCAACACTTGCGACGTCTTGGCTACGGTTATCGGGGCCACATCACCCAAACGCACATCGTAGGAGATGGTACTCTCTTTTATTTTTACGCCATAGAGATGTTTGAGTTGATACACATACCGGCTCACCTCTCCGGTCTGCAACCCTTCGGTACGGGTATCATAGAGTAACACCACTCGTCGAGCCCGGCTGATCATCCGATAAAAGTAATAGGCATATATACTGTCCTGGTGTTCGTGGGTGGACAAACCGAACCCTTTACGCAAATTGTAGGGGATAAAACTGTTCGCCGCTTTCGACAACGGGAATATCCCTTCATTTACGGAGAGGATGATCAGGTTGTCAAAATCGAGGGAGCGCGTCTCCAATACTCCCATAACCTGTAATCCGGCCAACGGCTCTCCCTGAAACGGTACAGATACACCGGCAGCCATCTTTCCCAACAGTTGAAAAAACGTATTCAGTTCCATCGAGACGTTGTGCTGTGCCATCACCTCTTTCAATCGCTTTACCAGTACATAGTAATGATACAGATACTCTTTATCGAACGATTGAGCCGAAACACTCGCTCCCTCTTTCGGTTCTTTTAGAGAGGTTTGCAGCGACTCCAACACCTCCATTATATAATCGGATGCCTCGTCCGGAGTAGTCACAACCCGAAAGATACAACGAAACAACGGCGTTCCAGATAGATCGGACAAGGGAATAAATATCTTATTATACCGGCGAATCTCTTGCAGTAACTGCAATGTTTTGTCTTTTTCTACCTGTAAAACATATTGATGCGACAACAATGCCGATACCGTACGGTGGTAAAAAGAGGGTTCTCCCTTAACAAAACGGAGTTGTTTCTGCAATTCAAACAACAGATCAATTAACCCCGATACGGGCGTATGGGACAATAAATACCCCATCGTTATATTCACCGGATCAATCTCCTGTGGTAACGAATGTAAAACGGGCAACAACAGATGTTCATCGGGCAAAACAACAGCCGTATCGATGGCCTTGTCCGGATGAGAAATAGCTCCTTCGGCCATCCATCTCTCCAATACGTCATACACCTGCTTGGCCTGTCCTACCGATGACGGAAGTCCTATCAACTCGATCTCCGGGACAGATAAATTCTCCTCCTCTATCTCGTATTGGGAAGGGAACAATGTCCGGTTGCGGGCAACGAAAAAAGAGGCTTTGTTTGCCGGATCACAAACAAAAGGCGACGCATAATCCCAGTAAAAATCGGCAATCCCCAACCCTTTCAGATATTTCAGTATCGTCTCCTCGGCCAATGTTAATACATTCAACCCGACAAAGATCAACCGAGAGTCAGGCAACGATAAATCCTCCTTTCTACGTGCTTTTTCGGCTATCTCCCGAAAAATCATTCCTTCATACGCAAGCCCTTGTGAAGCCAGTTTTTCCTTAAACGCCGAATACAACGGGAACAGAATCTCCCAAACCGCAGCAAAATTCCTCTTTTTTTCGTTGTCTCCGCCCTCCATAAAATGCACCCAGAAACGCCTGATAACGGACAGTTGTTCAGGCGTCAGGTAAAAGAATTTTTCATCTATCTCTTTCAACTCCTTTATATTGGTAAAGAGTTGCTCGGCATCTACCAGGTATTTATCTATGTCATCAAAATCATTTAATAGCATCTCTCCCCAGAAAGCAAATTTGTCGAAACTTTCTGCGGAATGGCTCAACTGCTGGTACAATTCATAGATAGAAAAAAGCATTTCCGTCTTGTCTGCCAACCGAAAAGAAGAGATCGACACCAACAAGTCGTTAATCGTATAGACCCGTGGTGCAAAAATAGGCTTCCCCACCACTTGTGCCAGATATTTTTTAAAAAACAGTCCTGCACGTCGGTTTGAAAAAACAAAGGCCAAACGCGACACATCTTCCCGGTGATGCGTATAAAACGTCTCTGCTACTTTATATAAAAACGGCTTCATGCGATTTCCTATTTCAGCTACAAGTTTACAAAATTAATCGAATAAAACGACACGTCAACCTCAAAAAGGGCTCTTTACAGTTGAATGTATCACCCCATAAACATCGTTAACGACCAAACAGGGCTTCTCCTTTTATTATATAGTGAAAAAAAGATGTTACCAGAAAAGCTCAAAAAACGTATCTTTGTCTGCTGTTAATCAAACAGAACATTATGCTTCCATTTGCCGCTATCGATTTTGAAACAGCCAACGGACAGCGCAGCAGCGTATGTTCGGTAGGAATTGTTTGGGTAAACGACGGAAAAATTACCGATTCGTTTTATAGCCTCATACATCCTGTGCCCAATTATTACAGCTATTGGTGCACAGCCGTACATGGTCTGTCGAAATCGGATACGGAAGATGCAGCCACATTCGATCAGATATGGCCAATACTTGAACCACGCTTACGAAATATCCCGCTTATTGCCCACAACAGCCCATTCGACGAAGGCTGCCTGCGTTCGGTACATCAAACATTCGGATGGGAATATCCCCAATACTCTTTCTATTGCACCTATCGGCTATCTCGCAGACTATATCCGCAATTGCCCAACCATCAACTACACACCGTTTCGCAATTCTGCGGATACAACCTCGACCGACATCACCATGCCCTGGCCGATGCCGAAGCCTGTGCTCACATTATGAAATATATGCTAACCGAAAATCGGTTAGATTCACCACAATCACTCTATCAAAAATTTATTCATCTAAAATAGATTCATTATGTATCATACTATTATCTTATTTTGTTTGTTGTTTTTATTTTCTGGATGTAACATTTCCCATTCGAGAGAGATGTTTCAAGATACAACAGGGAAGGCCCGTCCAACGGAATTTGCCTCGGATGACGACTTTTTAGATTTTATACAAAAACATCACCTGAATTATATGTGGGAAGGAGCCGAACCTCATTCAGGATTGGCCCGCGAACGGATTCATATCGACATCCCCAGTAATGACTCGTCTACCGTTACTACGGGAGGGAGCGGATTTGGTATTTGTGGCCTGCTGGTCGGCATCGACCGTGGGTTTATTCCCCGAGACGAAGGAGTGGCCCGGTTTGAGAAGATTGTCAACTACCTGGCAAAAGCCGACCGCTTTCACGGCATATGGCCTCACTGGTTAGATGGCCCGACAGGCAAGGTGAAGCCTTTCGGACAAAAAGACAATGGAGGGGATTTGGTTGAAAGTGCCTTTTTAATACAGGGGTTACTCTGTGCCCGACAATATTTCAAAGAGGGGTCTCCTGCCGAAAAGTTGTTGGCAAGCCGCATAGATACCCTGTGGAGAGAGATGGAATGGGACTGGTACCTGAACGGACAAGATGTCCTGTTCTGGCACTGGTCTCCACAGTATGAATGGGAGATGAACTTCCCGCTCGAAGGGTACAACGAATGCCTGATCACATACATACTGGGAGCCTCCTCTCCCACACACCCGATACCGGCCTCTGCCTACCACAACGGTTGGGCACGGAAAGGGCTTATCAAAAGTGACTCGTGCGTATATGGCCTTCCGCTGATACTGAAACACAACGGGGCTGAAAACAGCGGTGGCCCCTTGTTCTGGGCACACTACTCATATCTTTGTTTAAACCCTATGATCTTACACGACCAATATGCCGACTATCGGTTAGTAACCCGGAACCACGCATTGAGCAATTACCGTTACTGCGTGGACAATCCGGGAGGTTTTGCCGGATATGGTAAAAATTGCTGGGGGCTGACAGCCGGATACTCTACCAATGGCTACAAAGCTCACGCCCCATTCCGCGACGATTGTGGCGTAATTACCCCTACCGCCGCCCTGTCCAGTATTCCCTATACCCCCCAAGAATCATTAGCGGCATTAAACTATTTTTATTATCAGTTAGGCGACTCTATTTGGGGGAAATACGGATTTTATGACGGATTCAGTTTACAAGACAACTGGTTTCCCAAGAGGTATTTGGCCATCGACCAATGTACGATTGCTCCAATGATAGAAAATTACCGGAGCGGATTGATTTGGAATCTATTTATGAGCTGTCCGGAGATACAAAATGGACTTAAACGATTGGGGTTCAATGTATCGAATAACTCTCAACCTGATAATAGAATCGACAATCGATAAAAATTCCCTTTTTAGTATCTCTTAAAAAGAATTAAAAAGAAATATACCAATGAAACCTTTATATTTCAACTTCGTCTAACAAGCAAAACAATTTTTTTTCCTAAAAAAGGTTGGAATCAAAAACACCTTTTTATAAAGGTATAATGATAACGATAAACTATGATAATAAAATATAATACAATAATGATAAGAGACAATAACTTTGGGATTATTCAAAAAAAGAGAGAAAAAAACTCCGGATAATTTTTAATGAATCTGGAATTATCTTTTCTTAACCATTTTAGCACAATCCATAACACATTTATATTTATTTTTACTGCCGTTTATCACAAGGCTGTCAAATATGAGTATTACAATTAAAAATCTGAATAAAATCTATCCCAACGGGCACCATGCTTTAAAGGACATAAATTTAGTCATACCGCCGGGAATGTTCGGCCTATTAGGCCCCAACGGAGCTGGCAAATCAACCTTGATGCGTATTTTGGTTGCATTGATGGAACCGACATCGGGGGAAATTGATGTGTACGGTTACGACATACTGAAACAACGCAAGGAGGTCCGTCGCGTATTGGGTTATCTACCTCAGGATTTCCGTTTCTTTGCCAAATACAAGGTATATGAATTTTTAGATTATGCGGCCCGGTTATCAGGCATGAACAATACCCGACAAAGAAAAGATGCCGTGGACAAGATGCTCGAAGAGGTAGGCCTTTTCGACGTACGCGAACGATATGCCAGCAAACTCTCCGGAGGGATGAAACGGCGTTTGGGTATCGCCCAGGCGTTGATACACAACCCCAAAGTGATTATTGTAGATGAACCCACTACGGGGCTGGATCCCGAAGAGCGCATCCGGTTCAGAAACTTGCTTTCGGAAGTAAGTGCACACGATGTTACCATTATCCTATCTACTCACATCGTTGGCGACATATCCAGTACTTGTAAAGATATGGCTTTGCTTAATAAAGGCCAGATTTCATTCGTAGGATCACCCGAAGATATGTTGAAAATGACAGAGGGTAAAGTATGGCGATTACGCGTAAACAACGAACAATATCGGGATATCAATGAAAAATATCCGGTGATATCCACCATTCCGATGGGACTGGATTGGGAAATTCAGGTCGTAGCAGACCAAATAGAGGGATACGACGCTGAACCGTTCCCCCCCAATTTGGAACACGCCTACGTTTACTACATGGAACATCATTTGGATCTTTGGACTAACGACTAAAAAACATTATGCAATTTCAATTTCTAAAAAACATACAATCTGTCGCTAAATACGAAAGTACGCTATTACTACGCAGTTGGTTTTTCAGGGTGTTTGCCGTACTGGCACTCCTTATATTGGGATTTTTCAACTTCGTAGCAATACAAGAATGGAGTATCATTGCCGTACCGGCCAACCTGCCTTATACCATTCTTCTATTTTTGAATGTAGGACAAGCCGTCATTGCCATATTCCTCTCTTCCGAGTTCTTAAAAAGGGACAAAAAACTGGATACCTCCGAAGTATTTTATGTCCGTCCCCTAAGCAATGCCGAATATGTATTGGGTAAGATATGGGGAAACTTGCGGGTATTTTTCGTACTCAACCTGATGATCATTGCCCTGACCATCGTATTCAACTACATCGGTCTGTCCAAAGGCATGAGCGTTGACTGGGCCTCCTATTTATACTATTTCCTGTTAATCAGCATCCCTACCATGGTCTTTATTTTAGGTTTGGCCATCTTCTTGATGCTGACCGTCAGCAACCAGGCACTTACCTTCATCCTGTTATTGGGATACATCGGGTTGACCGTCTTTTACATCAAAGACGCATTTTATTACCTGTTCGATTACATGGCATTCAGCCTGCCGATGTTTAAATCGACCATCGTCGGTATTGCAGACATACAAACCATCGTTAACCACCGGCTCATCTATCTATCTCTCGGTCTGGGATTCACATTCTTTACCGTAGCCTTGTTCCGAAGACTTCCCAATGCCAAACACAGCCACTACCCCTGGATGGTAGTAGGAACGGTATTTTTTATTTTAGGCGGATTTTTAGCATTCAAACACACGAACAAATTTTTGAAAAACGAAGATTACAGAGCCCTTTGCATAGAATTGAACAACAAATATGTACATACACCTAAAATTGTAATAGATACGTGTGTGCTAAATGTCAAGCAACTGGAAGAAGGAATCGAAGTAAATGCTTCTATCGAGGGAAAAGCATTGGAAAAATCAGCTCAATATACTTTCTGCCTGAACCCGGGTATGAAAATTAAAAATATCACGGTTGAGGGCAAAGAGGTTCCGTTTACACGGGAAGAACAGGTCCTGATCGTCGATTTCGGCAGAGAATATAAACCAAACGAGCCCCTCTCCTTGCAGATAAATTATGCAGGAAATATAGACGAAAGGCTCTGCTATTTAGACATTCCCCAAGAAGACCGTATGTTGCAGATAGTCAGCAACAGAGGGTTGCGAACCTACAATACAGGACAAAAATATGTCTTTCAACAAAAAGATTTTCTGTTATATACCCCCGAAACCTATTGGTATCCCCGTCCCGGCGTATCATACAGCAACCAAAGCCCAGACTGGCAACAGACCTATTTCTCAAATTTCAAATTAAATGTCACTCCTCTTAATAACCTGGTTGCCTTATCGCAAGGGCAACAGCAAAAAGGAAATGACGGAATATACCGTTTTGAACCGGAATACCCGTTGCAATCGCTATCGCTGCTTATCGGGAAATACGAAAACAAATCCATCCAAATCGACAGTATCGACTACAATATCTGGCACATAGAGGGACACGACTATTTCTCTGCCCATTTCGACTCGGTTATGGACACGCTCTCGTTCATTGTACGGAATATGAAAGAAGACATTGAACGAATATACAACCTTGATTATCCGTTCAACAGGTTCTCCATGGTTGAGATCCCGGGACAATTTTTCACATTTAGTCGTACCTGGACTCAGGCACAAGAGGTGGTTCAACCCGAAATGGTACTCATCCCAGAGAAAGGTTTTAACCAATGGAGTTTCAATGTGGCACAACAAATAGAGGATCAAAAAAGATACAGAATGATGGGAGGCCCCGGACGAGGAGGAAATAACAGCGTATCGGATTTAGACGCTCAAATGAATACCTTGTATAACATTTTCTGGTTATTCAGACGGACCGAAGGAGATTTCAATTTCTCACGAGGCAAATTAGGGAAAACCAGTATAGAGACTACGGCCAACCCTTACTTTATCTATCCGGAACTATACAATTTTAAATATAACACTTTCTCTACGCAATGGCCTGTTGCCAACAGACTGATAGAAATATATTTACAAAGCGAAACAGAGAATAACTCCTGGTTGCGCGAAGTAAACGGCCTCAGCGATAGCGAAAAAGCCGTGCTGTTGTTACAGGAAGCCTCCTTTAAAGACTTGCTCTCAGACGAGGAGCACCGCGACATCATCGATGCCATTATCGGAGTAAAGGCCAACGAATTGTTTGCCTATGCAGAGATGAAATTAGGAACAACTGTCTTCCGCGACTCGCTATTCAGTATTCTCAAAAGACACGAATTTGAGAACATGAACTTCGAATCGCTCCTCGACACATTAGGGAGCCTGGGAGAAACGGATTTGCACCCGATCATCGACAACTGGACCTCTCCTGCCACATTGCCCGAATACATTATCGGAACGCCGACGGTTACACAAATCACCGGCCGGGAAGAAGATATTTATCAATTAGTATTGAATATCAGCAATATATCCGATTATCCAGGATTAATACGGCTCGAAATATTGAACCTGAATACTTCCTCGCAACAAGCTGTGCCCGAAGATGAACAGGCCAAACGAATTATTCCCTTCAACCCGCATGAAACCAAGCGGATTGTAGCCAATTATGACGAAGCTCCGCGGAACATCAATATCAACACCATACTCTCTAAAAACTTACCCAGAGTTATCCAACAATATGTAAACGACATTCCACAAATCAATAAAAACTACATTGAACCCAACAGCGTAACCGTGGTATCCAATGATATATTCTACACTCCGGGAGAGATTATTGTGGACAATGAAGACGAACAACTCTTCTCCTTATCAAAACCGAGTATCACCGGATTGATTCCTCTTTGGATCAATCAATCGACCGAAGACGATTTCAAATACCAAGGAATTGACTGGCGCCCTCCCATCCGGTGGACAGCCACTACCAACGAAGCCTATTACGGAACCTCCATCCGTTCGGCCTATGTTATTAAAAACGGAGGGGGACAAACCGCGACATGGACGGTTCCTCTTCCTGAAAAAGGTGATTACGATATATACTACTACGTGACATTACCCGACGAAATACGGTGGGGAGGGCCTGGCCCCAGAGGAGGACCGAGAGGCCGAGGGCATGAAATGGAATACAAATTCCAGGTAGAATATGACAACGAAACAGAGGACGCTATCCTTGACCTGCGAAGAGCGCAAGCCGGGTGGGAAAAATTAGGAACATACAATTTTACCACAGATACCGTAAAAGTGATATTGTCAAACGACACGAATGTACAAAAAGTAACAGCCGATGCAGTAAAATTTGTCAAACGATAAAACAAGAAAAATAATTAAACATAAATACCAAAGAAAAGGGATGAGAAGAATGAACAGGAGCTTAGCAATGGCCGCCGTATTTTTTATGGCCGCCTCTTTTTCAACATCGGCACAAAAGGTGTTGACCATAGAGAGAGCGTTAGAAATTGCCGAAACAAACAGTCCGGAACTGAAAACTTCGCTTTATAATTTGGAACGTTCTGAATTATTGCTATTGGCACAAAAAGCCTCTTTGAAATCACAATTTTCACTGAGTTTGAACCCAGTCAGCTATACACAGACACGTAGTTTCGACCAACGCGTATCACAATGGTACACGAACAAAATATTCAACACATCCGGTACATTCCGGATAGAACAACCTATTATCTGGACCAATGCAACCCTGTCGTTGATCAATACATTCGGATGGCAAAACAACGAATCAACAACAGCCGGAGGTACTACCACCAACAAAGCATTCAGTAACACACTCCGATTACAGTTGTCCCAACCCATCTTTACCTACAATTCCCAAAAAATGGAGTTGGAAGAGTTGGAATACGATTACGAAAACATGTATATCAGTTATGCCCTGCAACGCCTGAACCTCGAACGGTCTATCACCAGCCAATTTTACGCTGTATATACGGCACAGGACAATTTACAAATCAGCCGGGATGAATTGGCCAATGCAGAACAAAACTACCAAATCATAAAAGATAAAGTCGATGCCGATTTACTTGCGAGAGAAGAGCTGTTTCAGGCTGAACTGAATCTCGCTTCTGCCCGCTCGACGGTAAACAACCGCATCGTTTCATTGGAAAATGCCAAAGACAATTTAAAAAAGATCTTGGGGATGCCGCTGGAAGAAGAGATTTCGACCATCTCACAAATAGATTCTGTTAAAACCGTCAAAATAGATGTCGATAAAGCCGTTGAAAATGCACTGAACACCCGTTTGGAGCTCCGTCAGAGAGAAATCCAAACCGACTTGCTTGAATTCCAACTTATCCGAACCAAAGCACAAAACGAATTCAGTGGAAACATAAATCTGTCGCTCGGGGTCATGGGCGATAACGAAGAGTTCGGAAACATCTATAAAAACCCGACCAACAGCCCCAGCGTGGAAGTTAGCTTTAACGTTCCTATTTTTGACTGGGGAGCCAATAAGAAAAGGGTAAAAGCCCAGGAAAAAAGTATTCAGTTGAACCAATTGGAAGCGGAAGAAGAAATCAAAGATATTCAGATTGAGATTCGCCAAACCTGTCGTAGTCTGGATAACTTAGTTGCAGAAATCGAAATAGCCCGCCAAAGTGTGCAAAATGCACAACACACTTACGAGCTGAATGCAGAAAAATATCGTAATGGGACAATCACGGGTATGGATATGAGCCAATTCCAGAACCAGTTATCTAGCCAAAAAATGTCGTACGCACAATCGCTGATCAATTATAAAATAGAATTGCTGAACTTGAAAATTCTCACACTTTATAACTTTGAAACCAATACAGCCATTACTCCTATCAACAGCGAGGCGATAAAAACTCATACCAGAAAATAATAAAGTTTAGAGATCAAATAAACCTAAAAAACAGAAAAAATTCACACTTATGAAATACTATAATTATCTTCCCATTGCTCTATTATTCGTAACTGCAAGTTGCAGTGACAATCAAACAAACAATCAGGCAGAAACAGCTGCCCCGGTATCGGTAACAGAATTGAAGCTGGGCTCAATCAGCAAGTACATCAACACCACAGGTACGGCTTTACCGATCTCCGAAACGGAGATAAAGACAGAAACAGCCGGTATGTACCGGTTGCAAACAAATCCAGCCACCGGAAGGCCTTTTAAATTAGGAGACAAGGTGAAAGCTGGACAATGCATTATCAAAATAGAAGACAAAGAATATGAATACAGCCTGTCGGTAGATGTAAAAAAAATCAACCTGGATATTGCCGAACAAGAGTTGCAAAGCCAAAAATCGCTGTATGAAAAAGGTGGTGTTACATTAAAAGATGTACGCAACTCCGAGGTTAGCGTAGAAACAGCCCGTCAGAATTATGAAACAGCACAAATACAATTAGACCGGATGTCAATCACCGCTCCTTTCGACGGAATTATCACGGCTCTGCCCCACTATACCTCGAAAGCCCGTATCGAATCGGGAAGTTCTATGGTGAAAATCATGGATTATTCGAAAATGTATATGGAAATTAACCTTCCCGAAAGTTCGATCAACGAGGTTAAACCCAATCAAAAGGTGCTTATCACCCACTATACTTTACCGTACGACACGATTAACGGAACAATTGGTGAACTCTCTCCTGAAATCAGTACGGAGACACGTACTTTCCAAGGAAAATTGTGGATAGATAACAGCAAATTGTTATTGCATCCGGGTATGTTTGTAAAAGCAGATATCGTTGTAGATCATGCAGACAGTACAATCGTCATCCCCAAAGATGTTGTCTTATCTAACAGAAACCGCAAATTCGTTTATATTGTAGAGAAAAATACCGCCATTATGCGGGATATCAAAACCGGATTGGAAGACAATGACAATATAGAAGTATTGGAAGGCCTGAAAGTAAACGACAATCTGGTAACCAGAGGATTTGAAACCTTACGGAACGAAAGTAAAGTTAAAGTGCAAAAATAGACAGAAGATAACACTCTTCTTCTCCGATTTATAGAATAAGACATGAGAAGTATCATCAATTTCGCAATAAAAAGCCCAGTTACTATCCTAATGTTGGTACTGGCCATTATGCTGCTTGGGAAGATATCATACGACCAATTAAGCGTTGATTTGCTTCCCAACCTGAACAATCCACGTCTATTCGTGGAAATTGAGGCAGGGGAACGTCCCCCCGAAGAGATAGAAAAACAATTTATCAAAAATATGGAGTCGATGGCCGTACGTCAAAGCGATGTCGTATCGGTATCATCGGTTATCCGGGCTGGCTCTGCCCGTATCACCGTAGAATACAACTGGGGGAAAGATATGGACGAAGCATTCCTGGATCTCCAAAAAGCCATGAATTCATTTAGCCAAAACCAAGACTTAGATGAACTGACAATTACACAACACGACCCGAATACCGACCCGGTTATTCTGGTAGGATTGTCGCACCAAACCATTACGGATATGGCCGAAATACGAAAAGTAGCCGAAAGCTATATCCGCAATGAACTGGTACGGTTGGAGGGCGTCGCTGACGTTACGCTCTCCGGCGAGGAGGTATCGGATTTGGTGATAAAAACCGATCAATATAAAATGGATGCGTTCGGTATCACCATAGAGACCCTCACCAGTAAAATAGAAGAAAACAACCAACGCCTTTCCGGAGGACGTGTTAGCGAATTGGGACAACAATACATCGTACAAGGGGTCAACTCGTTAACGGACATCAGTGATTTTGAAAACCTGATTGTCGGATACAAGGCTATAAATTCAACAAGCACAGGGGAGACAACAACCTCTTCTACTTCTACCTCAACATCTGCAACAGAGACCAAAGCTCCAATTTACCTGAAAGACCTGGCAAGCGTAAGTTTTGAAAACAAACGTCCTGACAATATCGTACGTATCAACGGTGTACGCAGCATCGGTCTTTCGGTCTTCAAGGAAATGCAATATAACACGGTAAAGGTTGCACAAAATGTTATTGAAGAGCTCAAAAACATAGAAAAAGCCCTACCCGGATATCATTTTGAGGTTATTAGCAATCAGGCTACCTTTATAAACAGCGCTATCGGTGAGGTAAAAGACAGTGCGGTATTAGGAATTATATTGGCTGTTATCGTATTGTATTTGTTCTTACGTCGTTTAGGGATTACTCTAATCATTGCAGCTGCCATTCCCATTTCAATCATCGCTACATTCAACCTGATGTTCTTCAATGACTTGTCTTTAAATATTATGACATTGGGTGGTTTGGCTCTCGGTGCTGGGATGTTGGTAGATAATGCAATTGTCGTCATCGAAAGTATTTTCAGAAATCGGGAAAAGGGATTAAGTGTTCGGGATGCTGCTGTAACGGGAACGGAAGAAGTGGCAACTGCCGTCAGTGCCTCTACCTTAACAACTATCGTGGTATTCCTCCCGATTGTTTACCTGCACGGAGCTTCTGGGGCCTTGTTTAAGGACCAGGCATGGACGGTAGCATTCTCGTTGTTGTCATCTCTCTTTGTAGCAATCTTGGTTATTCCGACATTCTACAACAGTATGTTCGGAAAGAAAAAGAAAATAGCCCGGGAAGATTTCAAGTCAGTACAAGTAACCGGTTACGGTAACTTTTTAAGAAAGGTTCTACAACATAAAACACTGGTAATCGGTTCATCCATCGGATTGCTGATTTTCTCAATCTGCCTGATACCGTTTATCGGAACCGAATTTATGCCACGGGCCGAAGGTAAAACATTCTCTATTACAGTTAAACTTCCCGAAGGAACACGGTTGGAACGTACCGCCTCGACTATCGACAATTTGGAACAACTCCTATATACCGTATCCGGAGATTCTCTCTGTACTATATACACCCACTCGGGAGAAGGTAGTGGATCGGATAACGCCATCTTTGAAGGAGAAAATACGGGTATAATGAAAGTAATTCTTTCCGAAAATGCTCCACTCGAACCCGAAGCAGTTATATCCAGATTTTTGGCAGCTACCGAAAATGTTGACGGATTGGAACTGGCATTTAAAAACGATGAAAACTCGTTAAGCTCCCTGTTAGGGACCGAAGGTGCTCCCATTGTAGTGGAAATCAAAGGAGAGGAACTGGAAGATATCTCCCGCATCACCGAAGAGGTAAAAGAACGGATGCTGAACATCAAAGGGTTGTACAACGTGGTCACCTCCATTGAAAACGGTGCTCCCGAACTGCTCATCTCCGTCAATCGGACATTAGCCGGTATGAACGACATCAGCGTATCAACCATTGTACAACAGATTCAACAACAACTCGAAGGTTCGGAAGCCGGACAGATGGAGTATCGCGGAGAAATGCGCGACATCATCATCAAAGTTCCAGAAATCAACCGTTCTCAACTGAATTCTCTAATTATTAAAAACGGTACACAGGAATTCAGATTACAGGAAATCGCTACCATTACTCCGGCAAACGCACCCAAGGAAATTCTTCACCGCGACCAGGACCGTATTGCCAACATCCTGGCCGATCTTGAAAAAGATGCATCTTTGGACAAAGTTGCCAACGAGATTAGAGCTGCCGTAAGCGACATCGAACTACCGGCAAACTGCTCAATAACCGTCAGCGGGGAAGAAGAGAAACGGCAAGAGTCCATGAACAGTTTGATGTTTGCCTTGGCTCTTTCAATCATTCTTGTCTATATGGTAATGGCTTCGCAATTTGAATCTTTGTTACATCCGTTCACCATTTTATTGACGATACCTGTTGCTTTGGTAGGAGCCATCATCTTGTTCTGGCTTACCGGAACAACCATCAACATCATGGGTGTTATCGGGATTGTCATGTTGTCGGGTATCGCCGTAAACAATGCAATTATTTTGATAGACCGCATCAACCAGTTGAAAGCAACCGGAATGAGCCTGACAGACTCTATCGTAGAAGCTGGTCAGCAACGTATCCGGCCTATCATCATGACCAGTTTGACGACGATATTGGCCCTTTTACCAATGGCATTCAGTTTCGGAGACGGCGGATCATTACGATCGCCGATGGCAATAGCCGTTATCGGAGGTCTGATTACATCAACCGCTTTGAGTTTGATACTTATTCCGTGCGTATATGACGTATTTGAACGGATGAAAGAATTTTTCTCCCGTAAAACGGAAAAACAATAACAGAACAATACAACCGGTGTTTTTATATTAATACACCTAAAATGAAATAGTAAGTTCATGAATTTTGTAATAAACAGACGAATAACCATCTGTATGCTCTTCATCGCATTCACGATGCTGGGATACATCTCGTACAAGCAACTTTCCGTAGAATTGTTGCCTAACGCAGAGCTCCCGGAACTGTACGTGAATGTTACGTCTCAATCCGACGTTAATCCATCGTATATGGAACAACAGGCGATTATCCCGATAGAGGGGGCGATAAGTGGTATAGATGGCGTAGAAAATATCGAATCTACTGCAAGTAACCAGAACGGTTCTGTCAGAGTCGATTTTAAGAAGAATGTGAACTTTAAATACACAACCTTAAAACTTCAAGAAAAGATCAACGAAGTGGCCAAAACTCTGCCAGACGGATTCTCCGTGAGTGTCCAGAAGGTAAGTGTGAACCAGACCAACAACAATTTTATGAGCCTGCAAGTAACCGGCTCGGGGGGGGTTGACAGAATCAGAAGTATCGTCGATGAAGAAATTACTCCTGAACTGGAAAATATCGACGGGGTTGCCTCGGTTTCCGTTTACGGTGGTCGGGAAAAAGCCATCGAAATACAACTGGATCCGGATGCCTGCAAAGCGCTTAACATTACTCCCTCGCGCATCAGTTCGTTGTTGAGCCAAAATGCCCAGGACAGGACCTTTGTGGGATATGTAACCGAACCCAATGGTCAACATTTCGTTCATGTCAATTCGACCTATTCAAAAGTATCGGATATTGAAAATGTAGTGGTCTCTTCGGGACCGGTGTTGTTGAAAGACATTGCAACTATATTTTTCGATCTAAAAGATGAAACCAGTTACAGCCGTATAGACGGAAAAGAGGTAATCTCCGTTACGTTAGTAAACGATGCTCAAAGCAATTTAATAGAATTGTCTCACAGAACATTGGACAAAATAGATGAATTGAACAAGAGTTTGGCTCCGTTCGACGTGCAGATTGTCGTGCAAAACAACAACGCACAAACCATTGAAGATAATGTTCATCAAATTACCGACTTAGCCATTTCCGGAGGATTGTTGGCCATTATCATCCTTTGGTTCTTCTTGCGAAATCTCCGGCTGGTGTTCTTCATTGCCCTTTCTATCCCTATCTCTATTTATACGGCATTCAATTTCTTCTATGCATTCGGTATTTCCATCAACAGCTTGACGCTGGTAGGGATGGCTTTGGCCGTAGGGATGTTGCTGGACAACAGCGTTGTGGTGTTGGAAAATATTTACCGGCTGTCCGGGCAGGGACTAAGCCCCGAAAAATCGGTAACACAAGGGACAAAAGAGGTATGGAGATCCATCCTGGCCGCTACACTGACAACCATTACGGTTTTCCTGCCCTTTGCCTTTTCGGATGATATGTACATCAAACTGATGGGATCGCACATCGGGGTATCCATCATCTCTACGTTGGGGGTATCTTTAATCGTTGCACTCTTATTCATCCCGATGACGACATACATCATGTTGAAAAAGAATCAGGGAAAGAGTGTATTTTACGAAAAATTATCCATTACCCAGCGAGCCGTACAAATCTATCTGGTATTGCTCAAATTCAGTATGCGTTATCCGGGAGCTGTCATCGGAACGGCTGTCGTCGTCTTGTTTGCCACGCTGATTTTATCGCTAACCATGAACGTGCAACAAATGAAGACGGTCGAAGCAGACCAGATAAACGTCTCCATTACAATGCCGACGAACAACACATTGGAATCTTCGGATCAGATTATGCGCACGTTGGAAGACAAACTCAGCGACATTCCAGAACGGAAAAGCCTGAGTGTACGCGTTACCGAAGAGAGCGGATCTATGACGCTTACCTTGCAAGAAGATTTTTCGAAGATAGCAAACCGAAAAATAACAGACATCATCTCGGATGTTTACAGACGGCTGCAATCAGATGCCAGACTGAACATTACCGTATCTTCGGGGGTCAGCAGTAACGGGCAAAGCGGTAGTAGCATGAGCGGATTGAATAACTTTATGCGATTGCTGGGTGTAGGGGACAACAGCGAAGAGATCATCATCAAAGGGACAGACTTTGAGACGATGCAATTAATCGCCCAAGACTTACGCTATTATATTTCTGAACTAGACTTCATTTCCAGTACACGGGTATCGTTTCAACAAAGAAGACCGGAGCTCCATTTAAGTTTCGACCAGCTATTGTTAAACTCTTACGACATATCCAGATCCAATATCCAATCCGGATTAAGCAGTTTAAACAGCGAACTATCTTCTGGAACAACGTTGAAAATAGGTAACGATGAATACGATATCGTTATCCGAGAAAAAATGACGGAGGAAGAAGAAGAAAGAGCTGAACGGGAAAAAACCGTCGATGACCTGCGCGCCGTACAAATTGAAAATTCAAGCGGCGGATTGCACGATCTGCAAGCGTTGGCAGGAATCAAATACACCAGAGGACTTTCGCAAATTACCCGCGTCAACCGCGACAAAGAGATTACTATCACATACCAGATATCTCAAAGCGAGGACCTTCCGAAAGCCGTATTGGAAAGTTATCGGTCAGAAATAGACGAACTGTTGGCCCAATACAACCTTCCCTCGGGGATAGCCATAGAACTGGTTCGGGACGAAGACTCGTTTGCCGATTTCAAGTTCCTATTATTGGCCGCATTTATTCTAATTTTCATGATCCTGGCATCGGTATTTGAATCGGTCGTAACGCCGTTTGTACTGCTCTTCTCGATTCCGTTGGCAGCTATGGAGGATAGGGGCAGGTTTTCTTCCTGTTCGTCGGCCAGGGTGATGGGGCTGCTCAAGTCCAGACCGCACAACTGACACAGCAGCATGCGTGCCAGGCTCAGTCCGTCGTCTACCTTAGTCATGGTCATTTCGGCTTCGTTCACCTTTACCTTTACCGACAGTCCGTCGGCTTTGGTAGCCACTCCTTCGGCTATCATCTTCTGCATGTCGCCGTCCAGCTTCT
>CASGEW010000031.1 GCA_949300615.1 uncultured Bacteroidales bacterium | reverse complement strand
ATGGTAAGGATGGTAGATATGAAAAATAATGGTTTTAAGGTTGGAATATTTTTTACAGTCTTTTTTAATGTGATTTTGATTGCTTTTATTATTTTATTTATTAAAAATGGTTTTTCAACGGATGTAATAGATGATTTAGAGTTTAAAAATTACATGGAAAGTAAAGGATGCGAGCTTATCGATTTACAGGCTGAGGAGGAATATGAAGGTACCAAGACATTTTTGATTTCTAATGTCGAGAGCTGCCCATATTTAGTGAGTTATACTACTTTTAGTGATGACTATGTGCGAGATGATTTTTTTCGGCAGATGGTCAATTTTCTTATGGCAAGCCATCTCCTTGCTGTACATACGGGCTATGCAATAGTTACTGTGTCCGCAGGAACAACGGGCGTGTTCCTCTTCCCGCATCCGGTTGACAAATCCCGGTTCATTCAATAGCGCACGGGCCATGGAGACAAATTCAAAGCCGTCGTTTAAGACTTCATCTATTTTTTCGCGCGATACCAGACCGCCTACATACACCAAGGGTATTTTTATCTCTTGGCGGAATTTGAGCGCGTCGTCCAAGAAATAGGCTTCTTTGAAAGGAACAGATGGCACCATGAATCCTCCGGCCATTCTAACTCCCCAACGGAGCCAAAGTTGTTTCATGTAGTAGGTCATGGTGTAGATAGGCATGGCCCCGCGCATGACGTACATAGGGGCACGGCTGACAAATCCTCCACTGAGAATCAGAGCGTGGGCACCACATTTTTCGAGCGTACGGCCTACCTCCAAGGTCTCGTCCAATTCCATACCACCTTTAAAACCGTCGCGCATATTCATTTTTACCAATACAGCCATATCGTTTCCGGCGGCTTTCATTACTTCGTCCATCACCATACGCATAAAACGCATCCGATTTTCGAGCGATCCGCCATATTCGTCCTTCCGGTGGTTGGTATAAGGCGATAAGAACTGGCTGATCAGGTATCCGTGTCCGGCGTGTATCTCTACGGCGTCCATTCCGGCTTCTCGTGCCAGATGTACCGCTTTCCCGTAAGAACGGGCCATCTCCGGAATTTCATCTTTTCTCATCCCCCGGACGATGGTAGGAGAGTAGATATTGAATCCCGATGAGGCCGAAATGGGGGTACATCCGCAGATACAGCGATGCGACATATTTCCGCAATGTCCTATCTGTATGGATGCAGCGGCTCCTTCGTGATGAATGGCATCCGTGATACGTTTTACTCCCGGAATTACTTCCGGACGCAACCACAATTGGTGATTGAAAGAGAGGCCGCTTTGTACGACCGAGGCGTAAGCCAGCGTCGTCATACCGATGCCGCCAGCAGCTACCGAGCGGTGGTAATCATATAACATTTCGGAAGGAGCGTTTCCGGGGCACATTCCTTCAAAGGCTGCGGCTCTGATGGTTCTGTTGCGTAGCGTCAACGGGCCGATCTTTCCCGGAGTAAACAGTATGGATGAATTCATATGGCGTTGTTTTTAATATATGTACGGTATAATTCTTTTCTTGTTCCTCATGGCTGTTGGGCCGAACATGGTTTGGTAACGTTTGTATATGGCATTCGAACGGGGAACTAAGTTGGCGAATGTCCACCAGGCAAATACCCATCCGCTGGCCGACCAGGTCAGGATGGCAAAACCGACCCATTCTACTATCTCCCCGAAATAGTTGGCCGATGTAACGAAACGGAACATCCCCTTTTGAGGCAGGTAATGGTTGGTGTCTCCCGGTTTGCGGAGGTTCCGGACAATGTGGTCGGAGTGAATGTTGATAAACATCCCGGTAAAGAACACGATAGTTCCGATGATAAATTGAGGGGTAGTAAGCCATTGGGTGGAGTAGAGATCCTTTGGCGACAGGTAAAATATCCATTCCCCCTGCATATATCCGTTCAGGATATTGAATACGACCCCCATCAGCATGATACCTACGGGCATTTTGCTTTTGCCTTTCATTAAAAACGGGAAAACGAACGACCGTTGGAAATAGTGCAACTGGAAAAATAAGAAGATGATACAGGGTACCGTTTCGGTTCGTCGGTCTGACAGATACCATAAAATCGCCATAACGATAAAGACGGGAGCCTCCATCACCATCCAGGCTATTTTGTTGGGTATGGCCTTGCCCCAGCGGGAGTTGAACAACATACCGTAACCGGCTTCGACAAAATAAAGCGTAATAAAGACTACGAGTGCAATACCGCTCATGGTCCAAAGAAATAGATGGAAAGCTTCTAAATTCATGTGTGTGTGTTTTGAGTTCCGAAGTTACAAAATATTGTAAAGCAACGGCTCTTTTTTAATACATCTTAAAGTTTTCTGTCTCGGTCAGAATAGGATAGCTGCGAGCACCTTTCTACGCATCCTAAAAAAATAAGGTTGCCGATATTCCGAACAACCTTATTCTTTTGATGTATGCTATTGGGTTAAATGCCGAAACTAAGGAAAGAGATTTCGTCGTATATGGCACTGATTATACCCACGGCCAGGATGGCGGCAACACAGATGCAGAGCCCTAATTTGTTGGACCTGTCAGATTTCAACGTGGCGATGGGTGTTTCGTTTTTGTTGATGAACATCGCCTTTACCACCAGCAGATAGTAATACAGAGAGATGATCGTATTGATAAGGGCAATCAATACCAGTACGTAAAATCCTTCGCGGGCAGCCGAGGCAAAGATAAAGAACTTGCTGAAAAATCCGGCAAACGGGGGAATCCCAGCCAACGAAAACATGGCCAGCATCATAATCAGACTCAATTTCGGATTTGTTTGATACAATCCGTTGTAGTCGTCCATTTCCACCTTCCCCGTTTTGTTTTCAATGACGGCAATAACGCCGAATGCTGCCAGGTTGGAGAAGATATATACCAGCAAATAGTAAACAGCCGAGGTCATCCCCAAGGCCGATCCGGCAATAACTCCCAGCATGACGTATCCAGCTTGTGAGATGGAGGAGAAGGCCAGGAATCGTTTCAGGTTCTTTTGGCGGATGGCAAACAAGTTGGCGATTGTAATCGTTACGATGATGATTCCGTACAGAATGTTTTGCCAGATGTGGGCCATCCCACCGAATACCTTGAACAGGATAACCATCAGAGCAAACGATGCCGCAGCTTTGGAGATTACCGAAAGATACGAAGTAACCTGGGTCGGAGCCCCTTGATATACGTCAGCCGTCCACAAGTGGAACGGAACCAGGGAGATTTTAAATCCTACGCCCGAGAAGAAGAAGATCATGGCCATGATCTGCAAGGGATTGTTTACAATATCGGTACTGATGTTTTCAAAGTACAACGATCCGGTTGTCCCGTATATGAACGATAGACCGAACAGCATGATAGCCGATGAAAATACCGCGGTAAAGATATATTTAGCCGCTGCTTCGTACGAATTTTGTTTATATTTTTCAAAGGCAACCAACGCGGCGATGGGCAATGAAGCGGTTTCCAGACCAATGTAGAACAGCAGGAAGTTTCCGGCCGATACCATTAGGTACATACCGAATAGGGTACAAAGGGTCAAGATATAAAATTCACCTCTCCGTATCACGTTATCGGTATGGTTGAGCCAATGGTTGCTTTGTAAGAATACCAGCAACGTGCCGACGCTCAATATGGTTTTGACTACCGACATAATAGGGCCTCCGTAGTACATACCGCCGAAAGCGCTACAATTTTCAGAAGGAATAAAAGTATAAATGATATGTGCGGTTAAAAGCACGCATGCCGTACCCGAGAAATACCGCAGGCTTTTGGCCGATCCGAAAGTATCGTAAAAAAACAGTAGGATAATGACTACCAGCAGCGATAATTCTTCGCGTAGCATTAAAAAATTTGAATAATCCATATACTTTAATTATAAGCGTTCTATGAGTGAATTAAAACTTTGGCTGATCATCTCGGCAATCCATGACGGAGCTAACCCCAACCCGGCAACGGCCACAATCAGGGTAATGGCAGACAACCGTTCAAACCAGGTTGCATCGGTCAGTGCCAAATGATGTTTGTCTTGCACCTCTCCGTAAAGCAATTTCCCGACAACGCGCAAAATATATACGGCCGTGATGACGATTGACGTACAAGCGATGATTGTGAATACACGGCGGAATATATCGGTATGTTCGAACGATCCGACGAAGATGGTCATTTCAGCGACGAACCCGCTCAATCCAGGTAATCCCAGCGAGGCGAGACCGGCTATGACATAACATACGGCCAAGAACGGCATAATTTTCATCAAACCGCCCATTTCCATGATGTTACGTGTATGCGTACGAGAGTATATCATACCGATCAGTGCAAAGAAGAGAGCCGTCATCAACCCATGCGAAAGCATTTGCAGCACGGCTCCGGTCAGCGCAGTCTGGTTCAACATCAGGATGGCAAACAATACCAGCCCGCAGTGGCTAACAGACGAGTATGCGTTGATGTATTTCAGGTCGGTTTGTACGATGGCGCTGTAAGCTCCATATACAACCGATATACCGGTCAGGATTAAGAATATCCACGCCAGTTGGTTGGCAGCCTCGGGCATCAGGTAGATGGCAACCCGGAAGCATCCGTATCCCCCTAATTTCATCAATACGCCGGCATGGAGCATCGATACGGCCGTAGGCGCGGAAGCGTGCCCGTCGGGAGACCATGTATGGAACGGGAACATCGCACCCAAAACACCGAATCCCACAAATGTCAAGGGAAATATCCACATTTGGGCATCTACCGGGATAGAGGTTTTGGCTATTTCCAGCAGGTTCATCGTATAGGCGCCGTCGGTGGAGGAGTGGAAATAGATTCCGAAGATTCCCACCATCAGGAAAGCAGACCCACCCATCAACATGAGCGTCAGCTTCATGGCTGAATATTCTTTCCGTCCGCTACCCCATACACCGATCAACAGGTACATCGGGATCAGCGCTATTTCATAGAACATGAACATCGTAAAGAGGTCTATCGAGATAAAGAATCCATAAACGCCGATGGAGAGCAATACCAGCCACAAGAAAAATTCTTTGGGCAGCGGGTCCATCTTCCACGAGGCGAAGATTCCGGCAAATACGACAATCGTCGTCAATAAAATCATAGCCACCGAGATGCCGTCCACCCCTACGGCGTAGTGTATATTAAGCGGGGCATACCAAAGGGTACTGGCTTGGAACAACATCTCCTCCATATTGCCGGAGGCACGTTCGTTCAGGTAGAGAAATACCAATCCGATGGCAAGGGCCAACTGTATGGCTGAACCGAGAACCGATACGAACCGGATCTGTTTCATCCCTTTGGCAAGGGCCAACCCGATCATCATCAGTATGGGAACAAGTACGAATAAAGATAAGAAATTCATAACAATTCGCTTTATGTAATATTTTTATGTTTCCAGATTAAAAGAATAATACCCAGGTGGTTATAAGTAATGTGCCGATAATAAATACCCATACGTAGAATTGAACCTGTCCCGATTGCAATCCTCTGATGCGGTAAGATACGCTTTGTGAAACGGAGGCGAACATATTCATCGTACCGTCCACAATGTGCCGGTCAAACCAGGCGATAGGGGTAGATATATATCTGAAAATAATCTTTTTGGTAATGAACATATATACCTCGTCGATGTAGAAGCGGTGGTAAGCTCCCGTATAGAGGCTTTTGAATGTTGTTGCCAGTTTCTGAGGTTTCGTATTTTCGTTTTTGTATAACCACGTGGCCAATAAAATAGCACATACCCCGATGATAACGCTTACGAGAGCTACCGTCCAATTCAGGTGTATTGTGTAAGGTTGGCCGTTGCTGCTAACGAAATGTCCGAAAGGAATAAATCCGGCTACCAATGTAATGGCTGCCAAGATAAGCAAGGGGATGGTCATACTTTTCGGAGCTTCGTGCGGCGTGTGTTCGTATGTGGTGTTGGCTCCCCAGAATATCCGGTAGTAGAGACGGAACATATAAAATGCGGTTAATCCGGCTACACCAGACATCCAGATAAACAACCACGGACTGAATCCGAATACGGCCGAAAGAATTTCATCTTTACTGAAAAATCCGGAGAACGGCGGTATCCCGGCGATGGCCAAGCAGGCAATCAAGAATGTCAGGTGCGTAATGGGCAGGTGTTTTCTCAATTGTCCCATATTTTCCATCTCGTTTGAGTGTACGGCGTGGATAATGGCTCCGGCCCCCAAGAACAGGAGAGCTTTAAACATGGCGTGGGTAAACAGGTGGAACATGGATGCCATATAACCCAATCCTTCGTGGTCTCCTATTTTGGCAACACCCAAAGAAACCATCATAAATCCGATTTGAGAGATGGTCGAGAAAGCCAATACCCTTTTTATATCGGTCTGTACGCAGGCTATTACAGCCGCAAACAACGAGGTGAAAGCCCCTACATAGGCCACCAGTTCAAGCACCTCGGGAGCCGAGAATACATAAACCGGGAACATTCTGGCTACCAGGTAAACGCCGGCTACCACCATCGTAGCGGCGTGGATCAATGCCGATACGGGCGTAGGGCCTTCCATGGCGTCGGGCAACCAGATATGGAGCGGGAACATGGCCGATTTACCGGCACCTCCCATAAAGATGAGGGCCATCGCCCACGATGCGATGGATAATCCCATGAACGTTTTTCCGCCTGTTGATTCGAGTAACGAACCGCCGTTTCCAGTTAATTCTCCGAAATCGAACGTTCCGGTGTAGAACGATAGGATCAGGATACCGATTAAAAATCCCAAGTCGGCAAAACGTGTAACGATAAATGCTTTTTTAGATGCGGCAATAGCGGCCGGGCGTGTATAGTAGAACCCGATAAGCAAATAGGATGAAACCCCTACCAACTCCCAGAAGATATACATTTGGAAGATATTCGTAGCAACAACCAATCCTAACATGGAAAAGGTAAACAGCGACAGGAATGCGTAATAGCGTTGGAATCCTACCTCGCCGTGCATATATCCCATACTGTAAATATGTACCATCAGCGATACGGTCGATACAACTACCAGCATCATCACAGACAACGGGTCAACCAGGAATCCGAGGTCGATATGAAGATGTTCTGTAAAATTGAGCCAAACGAAATTGAACGGGATAATCGTGGGATACTCTCCCTCCACGCGAGGCATGGAGAAATAGGTAAATGCGGTGAAATAGGAGAGGAGCGCCACAATGAATAATCCGGTCGTGCCGATCAGTCCGGCCGTACGGTGTGTCATCTTATGTCCGGCGAGCCCTAACAGTAAAAATACGAAGAGCGGCAATAAAAGTATAATTGAACAATATTCCATAACTTAAATGATATACGGTTTAGAACTTCATCTTGTCCAGTTCGTTTACCTGGATGTTTTTGATGTTTCGGTATATGTTGATGATAATTGCAATGGCAATAGCTGTTTCGGCAGCCGATATACCGATAGAGAATAACGTAAAGAAGAAACCTTCCAACGCTTCGGGATAGAGGTACCGGTTAAAAACGACGAAATTCAAATCTACCGAATTAAGCATTAATTCCAACGAGATAAGTATAGCCAACATATTTTTACGGGCGATAAATCCGTAAACGCCGGCAAAAAACATGACACTACTTACCACCAAATAAAAAATCATAGGTATTTCCATTTTACTTTTATCTTTTACGGGCAATCATAATGCCACCGATTATACAAGCTAATAATAAGATGCTGACAGCCTCAAAGGGCAGGATGTACTGATACTTTTCAAAGCCCATCAAGGCGTGTCCAATCTCTTTCATATCTATTTCCCCGGCTTGGTATGAAGATGGGGGGAATTGATGTCTCAGTATTAAATACAGGGTGATCCCTACTCCGGCAATAGCGGCGAACAACCCTCCCCAGATTTTAAGGGCGGCCGGTTTCTCAGCTTTGTCTCCCACGCGGGAGGTGAGCAGAATAGAGAAGACATACAGTACGATAATCCCTCCGGCATAAATGGTAACCTGAACGGCACCTAAGAAGTGGTAATCGAGCTGGAAATAGATACCGGCTGTGGCGAAGAGCACAAAAAGCAAATAGGTCGCTGCGTGCAGCAAGCGCCGGGTCGTTACTGTAAGAATTGAGAAAATTACAATTATTGCCGATAGCAAATAAAAGATAACTTGATTAGCTATAAGTTCCATATTGTTTTTATTGTCTGTTTCCTTCGTTTAGAGATGTGCGGTTATTCAGTTGTCTTACCAGTTTGCTGCGTGTAAACAGGGCGTGTTCAAACTTTTGGTCGAAAGCGAGCGCTTTATGCGGACAAGTGGTTACACATAGCTGGCAGAATGTACAACTGCCTATATCATATAAATATTTATCCAACACTCTTTTGGTTTTGCCATCTTCTGTCGTAATTTTGGAAGAGACGATTTGTATGGTTCCGTTCGGACAGTTTTGCTGACAGATACCGCAGGCGATACATTTGTGGTTATTATTTTCATCATATACAAGGATCAACTCTCCTCTGTATCGGTCGAAAGGTTTTAGGGTTGCCCTGTTTTCCGGATATTGTTCTGTTACTTTGGGGGTAAAAAATTCTTTTCCGGTTACTCCCATTCCTTTCAACAGGCTGATTAACCCTTGAACGAATGAAATAATGTAATCTTTCAAACTTTTCATAAATAAAAGATTTAAAAACAATCTGTTTTGAATTCTAATTTTAAAGAGACCAATCGTCGTGGTCTTGGTTAATACTCGGTTATCTTATCTGATTGAACCGCCTGCAATGTCGAGCAGTTCGTTTGTAATGTTTTGCTGTCTTAGTTTATTATAATCCAACTGTAATTCTTCCAACAATTTATTAGCATTGTCGTTAGCTGTTTGCATGGCAATGATTCGGGCCGCCTGCTCCGATGTCTGGTTCTGTAACCAATCGTCGTACAGCGTGGCGTGCACGAACAATGGCAAGATCGTTTGATAAATGGTCTTGCTATCGGGTTCAAAAATATAGTCGTTGTTTACCACCGGGGTATCATCGGCTTCTACCTGGATGGGGAGGAATGTTTCGTCTGTAAGTTTCTGGGAACTAATACTTTTGAAACGGTAGTATATCACCTCTACCCGGTCGAACTCTTTTCCCAGGAATTTCGACATCAGCTCTTCTGCCAACTGTTTGATACCGGCAGCGCCGTTTTGAGAAGAGATGTAGGAGGTATCGGCCAATTCAATCCCTTTTACTTTCGATACGAATGATTTTATTTTTTTCCCGATCACGTAAACGGTAACGGTCGAGGCTCCTTGCTTTTTCAGCTCGGCAGCCTTTTGCGAAAGTAACCCCGAGGCCATAGAATTAAAAGCGCCGCAAAGCCCTTCGTTCGAGCCGAAAACAACGATTGCCGCTTTTTGCAGAGGGCGTTCCTCGCTTAGGGGAGAGAGGTATCCTTCGCCTGTCGATAAGAGGTTGTTGATCGTGTTTTGCAGTTGGCGTCTGAATGGACGGGCATGGGTTAGGAGAGATTCGGCCTTTTGCAATTTTGCCGATGAAATCATCTTCATGGCACCGGTTATTTTTTGCGTTGAGCTGACCGAGCCAATCCTCCCTTTTAATTCTAACATGGTTGCCATAACGGTTACGCTTTAAATCTGTTCGCAATATCGTTAGCTACTTCTTCTATTTTCCGGGTGATGTTTTCGTCCAAATGTCCGGCACGGAGTTCGTCCATTACTTCTTGGGGGTATTTGGCTTTCAATACTTGCAAGAATAATTTCTCAAATTCGCGGACACTTTCTACCGGAATTCCTTGTAAAAGACCTTTTGTTCCACAATATATGATGGCAATCTCTTCTTCAACGGGCATGGGTTTATGTTGGGGTTGAATAAGAATTTGCTGATTTTTTCGGCCTTTGTCGATGACCATTGCCGTAACGGGGTCCATGTCTCCGCCGAATTTGGTGAATGATTCCAATTCACGGAATTGAGCTTGGTCCGTTTTCAGGGTACCTGCTATCTTCTTCATGGCTTTCAGTTGGGCATTACCTCCCACGCGCGATACGGATATCCCCACGTTGATGGCCGGACGAATACCGGAGTTGAACAGGTTGGTTTCCAAGAATATCTGTCCGTCGGTGATAGAGATTACGTTGGTAGGGATATATGCCGATACGTCGCCCGCCTGTGTCTCTATGACAGGAAGTGCGGTCAAAGAGCCACCTCCCTTAATAAACGGTTTCATCACTTCGGGCAGGTCGTTCATGGTGGCGGCCACTTCGTCGTTGGCGATGATTTTGGCAGCACGTTCCAACAAACGGGAGTGCAGATAGAATATATCGCCGGGGTAAGCTTCACGTCCGGAGGGACGACGAAGGATCAATGAGATTTCCCGGTATGCAACCGCTTGTTTAGACAAGTCGTCATATACTACCAGTGCGTGCCGGCCGCTGTCTCTGAAAAACTCGCCGATAGCGGCACCGGCAAACGGTGCATAATAGCGCATGGCGGCCGATTCAGAGGCATTTGCTGCCAATACCACGGTATAATCCATTGCTCCGTGTTCACGCAGGGTGTTAACCAAGGTAGCCACGGTAGAGGCTTTCTGTCCTACGGCTACATATATACAATAAACGGGATCTCCGTTTTTAAAATTCTCACGTTGATTGATGATCGTATCAATGGCGATAGATGTTTTCCCGGTTTGCCGGTCGCCGATAATCAGCTCCCGTTGTCCGCGTCCGATAGGGATCATCGAGTCGATGGCTTTGATACCGGTTTGTAACGGTTGGTTTACCGGCTGGCGAAAAATTACGCCCGGAGCTTTCCGTTCCAGAGCCAGTTCGATGGTTTTGCCCGTTATGGGGCCGGCCCCGTCGATAGGTTCTCCCAACGTATTGATTACCCTTCCCAGCAAGCCTTCACCCACGGGGATAGAAGCAATGTGTCCGGTACGTTTTACCGTAAAGTTCTCTTTTACTTTGTCGCCGGCGTTCAACAGCACTACTCCGACATTATCTTCTTCCAGGTTCATGGCCACGCCACGGACTCCGTTTTCAAATTCGATCAGTTCGCTGGCCTGCACATTCTCGAGCCCGTAAACATGGGCAACACCATCGCCCACGTTCAATACCGTACCGACTTCTTCAAAATCTATTTTGGTATTGACCTCTTCAAGCTGTTGTTTTAATATGTCTGAAATTTCATTTGGTTTAATCATGATTACCTGTCGTTTAATAATTTCAAACGCAATAATTTTAATTCGTTGCTAACCGAAGCGTCTAATTGTTTGGAGTCGCATTGCAAGATGAATCCACCGATGATAGACGGTTTTATTTCGTGTACGAATTCTATGGTTTGGTCGCTTTTTTGTTGCATCAGTTGCTTTATCCGGTCTATAACATCATCGCTTAACTTTGTTGCCGTGATGATCTTTACCTGAGCTATGTCGTATGCCTGGCGATATAGTTTCTGATACATGAGGCAAATGGAACGGAAGTATAATTCACGTCGATTACCTATTACCAAACGGATGAAACGGATGAAAGCCGTAGCCGCATTACCTCCGGTAGCAGAGACAATAAGCCGTTCCTTTTCTTCGCGTTTGAGTACCGGGTTTTGCAACGCTTTTTCCACTTCGGGGTGTTGGGTAAACGCTTTCTCGAAGTTTTTGCTTTCGTCGTATATCCGGTCGGCACATCCTTGGTCTTGCGCGTATTTGAGCAAGGCTTTGGCATATCTGCGTGAAATTAATCCTTCGTCCATAGCTCTTTTAGTTCTTTATTTTCATTTCGTCCAATAATTTGTCGATTAACTCAACTTGCGCTTTGTCGTTCGACAAATCTTTACGCATCAATCGCTCTACAATTTCGAGCGATAAGGCGCTGACTTGTTTGCGGAATTGCATTTCTGCTTCCCGGCGCGATTGTTCAATCGATACGGCTGCCGCATCTATTACTTTTTGGGCTTCTATTGCCGCAGCTTGTTTGGCCTCTTCAATGATTTTTGTTTTTAAAACGTTGGCTTCCCGCAAAACTTCTACCTGTTGTTTTTGGGCTTCGGCCAAGATGGATTGAGCGTTTACCGCTGCATTGTCAAGCTCCTTTTTTGCATTGCGTGAATATTCTACCCCCTTATCGATAAATTCGGCTCTTTCGTCGAGGCTTTTTATGATAACGGGCCATGCGTATTTAGCGAGGATGATGAACATGATCGCAAATACGAAGAACATCCAAAATATCAATCCGAATTCGGGCTTAAACAGTTCCATAATTCAATCTTATAAGAACAATGCCAAGATACAAACCACCACAGCAAAAAGGGCAACCCCTTCAATAAAGGCAGCAGTCATAATCATGTTTGTACGAATGTTGTTGGTTGCTTCCGGTTGACGGGCAATAGCTTCCATGGCAGAAGCCCCGATTTTACCAATCCCTACACCAGCACCGATAGCTGCGATACCTGCTCCGATACATGCACCAACTTTTGCGATGCTTACTCCTGCCAATGCCTGTAATAAAATTGCTGCTAACATAATCTCTAAAATTTTTAGTTATACAAATATTTTTTTTCAATTTCTATTCTGTTATTTCCGAAGGCTGTTCTTTTTTCTCCTCTTTGTGTTCGTGCCCTTTGACGCGTGCCAACGATATGAATACGGTAGCCAGCATCATGAATACGAATGCTTGGATGAAGCAAATCAACAAATCTATCAATTTCATAAAGAGGGAGAAGATAACCGATACGACGGTTGTCATCCCCATGACATATTCACCCAAGGCTCCCAACAAGAAAATTAAGGAGACCAGCGACAATGCAATGATATGTCCTCCCAACATATTGGCAAAAAGACGAATCATCAATGCAAACGGTTTGGTGATAATTCCGAACACCTCGATAAGAGGCATAATCGGAATCGGGAATTTCAGCCACAACGGTACGTCCGGCCAAAAAGTCTCTTTCCAATACTCTTTCGTCCCAAACAGGTTTATGACAACGAATGTCATAGCCGCCAATACAAACGTAATGGATATATTTCCTGTCAGGTTTACCCCGCCGGGGAATATTACGATCTGTCCCAGCAGGTTGGCCACAAGGATGAAGAAGAAAAGAGTCAATATATAGGGGGCAAATTTCCGGGCATCTGCTCCCAAAATCGGTTTGATGATTTCGTAGTATAACATATCTACCACCACCTCTATCATGGCAACGCCCCTGCGAGGAGCCTGATACGAATGTTTTTTGTACCAGCGGGCATCCCAGAGCAGGATACTCAATATGATGATGGCGGTAAAGAATATGGCCAATACGTTTTTAGTAATGGAAAAGTCCAACGGACGATATTTGTTCCCTTGTTCGTCAACACCCTCTATTTTGTGGATATTGTCTCCTTCTTGGGCGATGTAGAATCCCTGATGGGAATTCCCTTCCGTCAAATGTTTGGAACTGAATATATGCCATTCTCCCTTGGCATCTTTAACGATAACGGGCAAATAGAGCCGATGGGTATGGGAGAAAGGTAATTCCCAGCTATAACTGTCGGTCAGGTGTTCAAAAATGACCTCTTTGACGTTGAACGTCTCTTCGCCGTGGTTCTCTTCCGCCTTTATAGAAAAGACATTCATGAAAACCAGCACGAAGATGTATAATATGTAAGACTCTCTTTTCCCCATTTTATTCTTGTTTTTGAGATTCAACCTAAGAGAATATTACCTGAATTAGTTAATACATACGACAACCCGGTTGTTCTGGACCTCGACATATCCTCCTTTTATGGGTAAAACCGTGTCTTCTCCTGTCTTTTGAGCATTGTAAGCTATGTTGCCTGCTTCCAGGGTGGAGATTAACGGCGCATGTCCTTCCAGCACAGTAAATGAACCTAACGTTCCGGGTAACGTTACTTTCTGTACTGTACCTTTAAAAAAGACCTTTTCCGAAGAAATAATTTCTAAATCCATATCTCGATCAATCGTTTTCGATTATTTTTTCTTGGCTTCTTCAATCATTTTCTTGCCTTTGGCAATTGCTTCATCAATGGTTCCCACGTTCATAAAAGCCTGTTCGGGATATTCATCCATTTCTCCGTTCAGAATCATTTTGAATCCGCGGATCGTCTCTTCGAGCGGAACCATAACACCCGGCACGCCGGTAAATTGTTCGGCTACATGGAACGGTTGCGAGAAGAAGCGTTGTGCACGCCGAGCCCGGTTTACCACCAGTTTATCTTCGTCCGAGAGTTCATCCACACCCAAAATGGCGATAATGTCTTGCAACGAGTTGTAGTGTTGCAGTAGCTCTTTTACGCGTTGTGCGGTTTGGTAATGTTCTTCGCCGATGATGAGCGGGTCGAGGATACGCGAAGTAGATTCCAGCGGATCAACAGCCGGATAAATACCCAATTCCGAAATCTTACGGCTGAGTACCGTCGTGGCATCCAAGAAGCTGAATGTTGTGGCGGGAGCCGGGTCGGTCAAGTCGTCAGCCGGCACGTAGATAGCTTGTACCGAAGTGATGGAACCCTGTTTTGTTGAAGTAATACGTTCTTGCAGTTTCCCCATTTCCGAGGCCAATGTCGGTTGGTAACCTACTGCCGAGGGCATACGTCCCAACAGGGCCGAAACTTCTGAACCGGCTTGTGTAAAACGGAATATGTTGTCGATAAAGAGCAGGATTTCTTTCCCTCCTTCATTCGAGTCGCGGAATTGTTCTGCAACGGTCAGTCCCGAAAGGGCTACCCGCAGACGGGCTCCCGGCGGTTCGTTCATTTGACCGAATACCAGCGTTGCTTGGGATTTGCTCAGTTTTTCCATATCCACCTTGCTCAAATCCCATTTTCCCTCTTCCATAGCGGCTTTAAATTCGTCGCCGTATGTAATGACGTTGGATTCGATCATTTCGCGGAGCAAGTCGTTCCCTTCGCGGGTCCGTTCTCCTACGCCGGCGAATACGGAGAATCCGTTGTGTCCCTTGGCAATGTTGTTGATCAATTCCATAATCAACACGGTCTTGCCTACTCCGGCACCTCCGAACAGCCCGATTTTACCTCCCTTTGAATAGGGTTCAAGCAGGTCGATTACTTTGATACCGGTATATAGTATTTCTTCCGAGATGGAGAGGTCTTCAAACAACGGTGATTCCTTGTGAATGGATTGCAGTTTGTCGTAATTCAGTTTAGGCAGGTGGTCGATCGTTTCGCCTACCACATTCATTAACCGGCCTTTCACTTGGTTTCCGGTAGGCATTGCCAACGATCGTCCCAAGTCGATTACTTTCATGTTGCGTTGCAGGCCGTCGGTTGTATCCATCGCTACGCATCTGACGGTATTTTCGCCGATATGTTGTTCGACTTCCAGAATCAAGTCTGTTCCGTTTTTACGTTCAATTTTTAGCGCCTCGTAGATAGGGGGCAATTCATCTTCCGCACCTTCAAAAGCAACGTCTATTACAGGGCCGATGACCTGTGTTATGTAACCGATCTTTTCTTGCATAATACTGATCTTTTAAAACTGTTTACTTTATCTGCAAATATGGCAAAATTAAGCCGAAATTAAAAATGTAAACCGAATATTACGATTAACACCATAATAAGCAAATTTACTAAATTAAGCGGTAATAGATACTTCCATTCCAGTTTTAACAATTGGTCGATTCGCAGGCGGGGGAAAGTCCATTTAAACCACATGATAATAAACATCATGATACCCACTTTACCAATAAACCAGATGATAGAGGGGATGTAATCCATTATTTGGTTGAACGAGTCCCATCCGGCGATATGGAAAGGCATCCATCCGCCTAAGAAAAGGACTGCGGCTACCGACGAAACGATAAATAGATTCAGGTACTCTGCCAAGTAGAAAAATCCGAATTGCATACCTGAAAATTCGGTGTGATAACCGGCTGTCAGCTCCGATTCTGCTTCGGGCAGGTCAAACGGGCCGCGGTTGGTCTCGGCCGTTCCGGCAATCAAATAGATGATCATGGCAATAAACGCGGGGATATGTCCGGTAAACAAGAACCATCCATCCCGTTGAGCTTCCACGATTTGAGAAATTTGCATGGTGCCGGCAAATATGACAACGGTCATAATAGATAATCCGATAGACAATTCGTAACTGATCATTTGGGCACCGCTTCGCATGGCACCGATCAATGAATATTTGTTATTGCTCGACCATCCTGCCAACAGGATACCCAGAACACCTATCGAAGAAACGGCCAACAGGAAGAAAATCCCGATGTTGAAATCCAGCACATGTAGTCCTTTGGCAAAAGGCAGACACGCAAAAGAGAGCATCGAGGCCATAATTACGATATACGGAGCCAGTCGGAAGAGAAATTTATCGACGTGATTAATGCTGATCAACTCTTTAATCAACATCTTGAACATATCTGCAATACTCTGTATCGTTCCATAGGGGCCTACACGGTTCGGACCCAACCGACATTGGAAAAATGCACAAACTTTTCGTTCTACATATATCAATACCAACGCAATAACGGCGTATGCCAATAACAGGGCCACCCCGATAAGGATAAATTCTATAAAGAGCGCCCAGGAGCGAGGCATTATCGATAGCAATAAATTATCAATCCAATGTGTTACTACTGCAAAATCAAACATATGATGTATCTTTTAATTATCGTATTTAGTTTCCTGAATTACCGGTCTATATCGGGTACAACGTAGTCGAGAGAGGCTCCGATGGAGATAAGGTCGGCTATTTTGTTTTTCCTTGCCAGCAAATCTACCACATTGACTAATGCCAAACCCGGAGAAGAGAATTTTACCCGGTATGGATATTTTTCGCCTTTACTTTCTATCAGAACGCCGAAAGCTCCGCGGCAAGCCTCTACTTGTCTGAAATAGGTACCTTCGGGCAGTTTGATGATGGGTTTCATTTTTACGGCGTAATCTCCTTCGGGGATATTGTCAACCAATTGTTCGAGGATGTGTACCGATTCCATGATTTCATCCATACGAACCATATAACGGGCAAAAGCATCCCCTTCCGTACGGGTAATTTCTTTAAAATCGACCTTGTCATATACCCCGTAAGGTGCACGTTTGCGAACGTCGCAGGCCCATCCCGATCCTCGGCCAGAGGGGCCGGTTACGGAGTAGGAGATGGCATCTTCTTTTGTCAGGTAACCGATGCCTTTCATTCGCTGTTGTGCAATGACGTTTCCGGTAAATACGGTATGGTACTCTTTCAATGCTTTGGGCAGATAGGCGATCAGCTCTTTTACCCGTTTCTGGAAATTGGGATGAATGTCGGCCATAACGCCGCCTATCGTATTGTAGTTCATCGTCATGCGTGCACCGCAGGTCTCTTCAAATATATCCAAGATCTTTTCACGATCGCGGAATCCGTAAAAGAATGCCGTCAATGCGCCCAAGTCCATACAGCAGGTTGACCAGAACAACAAGTGCGACGATATACGCATCAGTTCATCCATCATGGTCCGGATGTATTTGGCCCGTTCGGGCACCTCTACCTGTAAAGCATCTTCTATACAAAGGCACAATGCGTGTCGGTTGTTATGGGCCGACAGATAATCGAGCCGGTCAGTCAGGTGCAGTGTTTGAGGATATGTCAAACTTTCGCACATCTTTTCAATACCCCGGTGGATATACCCGCAGTTGGGATCAACCTTTTTGATGATTTCTCCATCAAGAGCCACTCTAAAATGAAGAACCCCGTGGGTAGCAGGGTGCTGCGGCCCTATGTTGATTACATAATCGTCCTTGTCAAAAATGGTATTGGTCGATTCCTCTATTTTACCCTTTTCGGTTTCTGTTACACAAGGGGCGATGTCTAAATATTCATCGCTTTCGAGCGGTATCGGATTTATTTCGGGGTTGGTATCGTAATCTTTGCGGAATGGAAACCCTTTCCAGTCATTCCGTAAAAAGATATGACGCATATCCGGGTTGTTAATGAACCGGATTCCATAAAAATCGTGAACTTCCCGTTCGTTGATAATGGCGGTAGCCCATACATCGCCAACGCTGTATAATAGAGGATTTTCTCTGTCCGTAGTAGCTGTTTTTACCACAATCCAATGATTGAACGTGGTCGAATTCAGGTGGTAAATAACCCCTAAACGGTCACCCCAGTCCATTCCTGTCAGATTGGCTAAGTAGTCAAAACGCAAATCTGCGTCATCCCGTAGAAAAAGAGCCAGCTGGTGAACTTTGTCTGCCGGTACGGAGACGGTTGTGTGTTGTCCTTCTTCAAAAACGGCTTCTGGCAAGAAACTGCCGATTTTCTCTTGTATATTTCCCATTGAATCGAATTCGATATGTTTGGTTATTTTTTTTCTGTCTGTTTGTTTGTCGGGTTAGCTTCTTTTCTGTTTACGACACCGAAATAGCGTTCTGCCTTGATTTTACGTTGAAGTTGCATCATTCCATAAAAGAATGCTTCCGGTTTCGGAGGACATCCGGGGACATATACATCAACGGGAATGATCTCTTCCACCCCTTTCAATACATGGTAAGAGTTTCTGAAAGGCCCTCCTGAAATAGCACAACCACCCATAGCCACTACATATTTGGGTTCGGCCATCTGGTCGTAAAGCCGTTTGAGTACAGGAGCCATTTTATGAACAATTGTTCCGGCAACCACGATAACATCTGCTTGACGCGGGCTGGCACGGGCTACTTCAAACCCGAAACGGGCCATGTCGAACCGTGCGGCTCCTGCCGACATAAATTCGATTCCGCAACAACTGGTTGCGAAAGTAAGCGGCCACAGCGAGTTAGAACGTCCCCAGTTGATAAGGTCGTCCAGTTTTCCCACCACAACGTTGGTACCGGCTGCGCGTAATTGTTCAATATATTCATTCTCATTGAAGTCTTCCTCCTTCATTGATTTAATCTTTATTTCCATTCCAATGCTCCTTTCTTCCATGCATAAGCCAATCCCAGAATCAGAATCAGCAAGAAAAACAAAACGTTCATTAATCCGGCAACTCCTAAATCTCTGACGATCACTGCCCACGGAAATAAGAATACAGCTTCTACGTCAAACATGAGGAAAAGGATAGCAAACAGGTAGTATCCTACTTTAAATTGCATCCATGATTCTCCGTGTGTGGGGATACCACATTCGTATGGTTCTCCTTTTTGCGGATTAAAAGACCGGGGCGACATGATCCCCGCTAAAAATAGAGCTGCGGCCACCAACGTAATGGCGACAATAAAAACAACAACTAATAAAGCAGAATTCATATTAATAATTAATGTTATATATATGCTCTCGTTTTCGATATATGGTACACGATTTCTCAGTTCTTTTCTCAGAAAATGTATGAAGCTGGTAAAATCAAAATGATTTGTTTATGATTGTTCCACCCCAGACAATAGTATTAGAGAATTTATAAAACGAGAAGATGTATGTGTGTTGTCAATGTTTTTTTTCGTAAGAGATATATCTGTTTTTTCCTCCTTGTTTGTTGATTCTGGAAAGGTGTTGGTGCTTTTTAATAGGGAAAAAACTTTTAAAGTGTATTGGCGTTTTGGTAACGATGAGAAAAAATTAGTAGAAAAATTGATCTTTTGATCACCTCGATACTTTTTTTGCCGATTTGCCGATGCAATGAGTATGAAATAATGTGTAAAGCGTTGAACAATACCTATTTGTGATAGGACTGTAATGGTTAAGGCTGATGCAAAAACATATATCAAGGCTTGATTCATTACCTATAAAAATTTTTACTTAGCAAAGGTATAAAATATCTTGATACTTTTCATTAAATTATTCTTCTTTTTCTTTGTTTAATTTGTTCTTTTTTTTGTGTGTTCCGTACGGATTTTTGCCTGAATTTTGGGCTAAAAAAATAACGCCAAAATTTTATTTTGGCGTTATTTTTGGGGGAAAGAGAGTCGTTATTTGATACCCTCTTTAATTTCTTTGTTGATACCTTCAATAAATTTCTTTGCATTGGGATGGTTCGGATCTACTTGGAGAATTTTTTCCCAATATTGTATGGAGGTGGGAAGTTCTCTTCTCAGGTAATAGTAAGAACCACAATAGTTATATGCATCGATAAGTCTTTTCGGATTCTTTTTATCTGCTTCGAGCAATTCTATTACTTTCTGGTAATAGGGGAGGGCCAATCCTTGTGAAAGGTCTGAGTCGTCCATCATAGCATTCGTATTAGCTCTCCAATAGTATCCGATATAGTTGTCCGGAGCTTTTTCTGCAACGGTAGCAAAGGCTTTGTCTGCGGCGTTGAACCATTCTGTTCTCTTGTCCAACTGGGTAGAATCGAGGGTACTGGCTGCTGAATAGTAGAGTTGTCCCAATTGCAGGTAATCGGCTATTTTTACATTGTCGGCACCAGCTTTTTCAATATAAGAATTGAACGTTTGTATTGCTTCGTCGTATTGTCCGTTTGATTCGAGCGCTTGTGATAATTCTTTGTATATTTCCAAGTTGTCCGGTTCAAGTTCCAACGCTTCTTTGAATTGAACTACGGCTTCTTGATTTCGTTTGATTTTGTTCAGCAATCGACCGTAATAGATGTGGTCTCGGGGAATAAAGTTTTTGTTGTTTTGCATGAGGTGATCCCCGTGTTTGATACCGTCTTCATATTTTTTCAACTCATAGAGAGAATACATGGCTAAACGTCTCATTACCATGTTATCAGGATTCTTTCCTAATTCTACTTTGGCTAATTCGAGTACTTTGTCGTATTCTTCACTTTGGAACAATATACCTCCGTATCGGTTGATATCGCGTTCTGACGGACGTCCTGCTTTGATAAAATTGCCGTAAACTTCGGCGGCTTTCTTATAACGACCGTTGTCATAGTACAGTTCAGCAATAGTCTGTTGAGCAACTAATGAACTCGGATTTTTTGACAGGAGTCTGTCCAACATCTGGATGGACAAATCCGGATTGACATTTGCATAGATTTTAGCATATTTTACGTAGGCTTCTGTGCACGATTCGTCTGCGTTGGCAGCCATTTCGTATTTTGCGCAAGCTTCACCCACTTGATCGGCAGCTAAAAGCATATCGCCTTCAAAAATAAGGATATTCGGATCTTGATTATTGGCTTTACGGGCATTTTTCAAGAAATCGTCGTATTCTAATCCTGCTGATTGAAACGCACGGGCTGCGGCTAATTGTACGCCAATATCTTTTTTATGGCTTTTGGCTATCTTTTCAATCTTTTTAGAAGCTTCTTTCTGGTTTTGTTTTAGTTCCAATTTTGCTTCTCCAATAGCATTGTAAGGGTCTTCTGCATTGATAGATAGACCTTTTTTATAAAAGAGAGCAGCAGAGTCATCTTTGTTTTCGAGGTGATAGATTTCACCTAAATAGAAACAAGCCTCTGCATCGTTTTGATTTTGCAGCAATATTTCTTTTGCCGGGCCGAATTGTAAGAATTTAAAGTACTCAATTGCTGTGGTATTATCAGCTCCGAAAGCGGAAATTACGCTTCCTCCTAACAACAACAGCAAAGAGCCAAGTTTCAATGTTGTTTTCATATTCAATAAAATTTAGTTGTTATCGTTTTATTTTGACTGCCCGGACCGGTTGTGTGGCGGGTAGTATTCCTGCTTTTAATATGATACGTTGCCCCTTATCCGATGCCATGAATGTTGAGAATCCAACGGCAAGGCCGCTGTGAGTATTATTCAGCAGAATATAAATGTTTCTTTTTAGCGGATATTTTTGTAATTGTATATAGGCTTGATACGGTTTGTAACTGTTTTCCGGGGTTGCCGTATCTTCTGTGCTGACGCTCATGACACGTATATTGTCGAGGAAAGTCAGGTTGGTTGAATCGCTTTTGTCGCCTATCCAGCTGACACCGATAACGCCGATAGCACCTTTGTTTTTCGAAACGAAATCGATAACACCTTTATTCGTCTGTTGTGCGGTTAGGTTGGGAGACAGGCTATCTCCTTTACAGATCGAATCGATGGCAAAACGCACACTGCTTGAATTGGGGTTATCGAATACTAATTGCAGTTTTCCTGCTTTTGAATTTGGATTGAGTTGTTTCCAAGAATCGATTTCCCCAGTCAATATTTTTTTGAGGTTCGACAATGTTATCAATGTGTCGGGGTTTTCTTTATTTGTTATGAGCGCTATTCCATCTACTGCGATGCGTATTTCCCGAATCATGAAATTTCGTTGTTTCATCGAGTTTTTTTCCGCTTCGCTTAATTGGCGGGTAGCGATGGCCATACGTACGCTGTCTTGTAAGAATCGATTGATTACATCCACCTCGTCCGTATAAATCGGGATGATGTGGGCATTGGGGTAAAGACTCTCAAAAACGAGGATTTCTTGTTCTATGATCGGCTCGAAACTTTCGTCTGCACAGAGCGTAATTATCCCCGAACTAATCGTGTCGCGAGGTTTTTTCTTTTTATCGTCTTTACATGCAAACAATATAGGTATTACAACCAGAATCGCGATGGTATATATTGCCAGCTTTTTCATCTCTTTTTCTCTGTTGTTTTTCTTTTAAAACGACCTTACCAAACGATAAGCTCTGAAAATTCCATACAAAAATAATAAAACTCCTGCAATGTAACGGAAGTATTCAGGCAGATTTTGGTTAAAGATAGATGAAAAA
>CASGEW010000030.1 GCA_949300615.1 uncultured Bacteroidales bacterium | reverse complement strand
AGTACCCAGCAGATAGGCCCCCAACTGAACATGAACGAAGCGCTGTAAAGCATGATGCACACCACCGATACCAGGGCGGGAAGGCCCGTTACCACGTTGCACAATGCCACGCCGAGGGCTCCGACAGCCATCCCGATCGAACCCGAAATGAGCAGCGGCTTACGCCCCCACCGTTCTACCGTGAACACAGCCAGCAGCGTGAACAGGATGTTGACGATACCCATAATAACGGTCTGCATCATCGGGTTGCCCATACCCATGCTTTCAAAGATACGCGGGGCAAAGTAGAGCACGGCGTTGATACCCACTGCCTGCTGGAAAACACTCAGCATGATGCCGATGAAGATAACCATCCAACCATAGGTAAAGAGCGGTTCGGTCTTCTCGTGCGCCGTAGCCTTGATGTCGGCCAAAATAGAGCGTGCCTGCGACTCTCCGTTGATACGGCTCAACACGGACAAGGCTTTGTCATCACGCCCGCAAAGGGCCAGGTAACGCGGTGTTTCGGGTACCAGCAGCACCAACAAGGTGAACAATCCGGCAGGCACAGCCTCGCTGACGAACATCAGTCGCCAACCGGTCTCGATGGTCCAGGCAGCCGCGTCAGGATTCAATATCTGATTCACCCCTTCTACTGCCTTGATGACGGGATTGATGTTATCGCCCAAGATGAGGAAGTTGACAAAGTACACCACCAGCTGGCCGAAGATGATGGCAAACTGGTTCCACGACACCAACTTCCCGCGGATGTTGCTCGGCGCAATCTCGGCAATGTACATGGGGCAGATGGCCGAAGCCAGGCCGACCCCCACACCTCCCAACACGCGATAGAAGTTGAAGGCGACGAGCAACGAATAGCTCGGCTTACCGTAATCGAAAAACAGAAACTCGGGGTAGTAAGAACCTAAGGCCGAAAGGAAAAACAAAACACCGGCCAGGAAAAGCGACTTCTTACGCCCCAGGTTGGAGGCGCAAAACCCCGAGAGGGCACTACCGATGATGCAACCGATGAGGGCACTCGACGACGTAATACCGTGCCATGTGTCGGTATAAACGAAGTCCGGCGCACCCATGAAAAAGGCTTGGAGGCCCTTCTCTGCACCCGATATGACCGCCGTATCGTAACCAAATAGCAACCCGCCCAGGGTTGCTACCAAGGTTATAAATATCAAATAGATATTGACAGCTCTACTTTTCATAATCAAATGTACATGGTGATCAGCTGTTCATACCGTTCCTGCTGTCCGCTCAACGGAGCAGGTTCGCCCGCTTCGATGGCAATCCGGCGCAAATCTTCGAGCCCCAGTTTTCCCTGTTCAAATTCGGCACCCTTGCCCGAATCGAACGAAGCGTAACGCGCCTTGCGCATGGCCTTGTAGGGAGACTCTGCCAATATCTTTTCGGCAATCAGCAATGCCCGGGCAAAGACATCCATCCCCGTAATATGGGCAATAAAGAGGTCTTCTACGTCGGTAGAGTTACGGCGTATCTTGGCGTCGAAGTTGATACCGCCTACCAATCCGCCGGCCTGCAAAATCACCAGCATCGCCTCTACCGTCTCCTGCAAGTTCACCGGGAACTGGTCGGTGTCCCAGCCGTTTTGGGCATCGCCGCGGTTGGCGTCGATGCTACCCAACAGACCGGCATCGGCGGCACACTGCAATTCGTGTTCAAAGGTATGTCCGGCCAAGGTGGCGTGGTTGACTTCGATGTTGAGTTTGAAATCTTTGTCCAATCCGTAATAACGCAAGAATCCGATAACCGTTTCGGCATCGAAATCGTATTGGTGCTTGGTGGGTTCCATCGGTTTGGGTTCGATGAAGAAGGTCCCCTTGAAGCCTTTGGAACGGGCATAATCGCGTGCTTTGGTAAGCATCATGGCCAAGTGTTCCTTTTCGCGTTTCATATCGGTATTCAACAGCGACATATACCCTTCGCGACCGCCCCAGAACACATAGTTTTCGCCGCCCAGCTCGATGGTGGCGTCAATAGCATTCTTAATCTGGGTAGCAGCACAAGCCATCGTCTGAAAGTCGGGATTGGTAGCCGCCCCGTTCATATAACGGGGATTACCGAATACGTTGGCCGTACCCCACAGCAGCTTGATTCCGGTTTCAGCCTGTTTCTGTTTGGCATACGCTACAATCTCTTTCAGGTTCTTTTCATACTCGGCCAGGCTCTTGCCTTCGCTGACCAAATCCACATCGTGGAAACAGTAATAGGGAGCCCCGATTTTTTGTATAAACTCGAACGCAGCATCCATCTTCATCTTGGCCGCTTCAATCGGATCGGAAACTTTGCTCCACGGGAATTTATGCGTACCCGAGCCAAACTGGTCAGACCCGTCGGCACAGAACGAATGCCAATAAGCAATGGCAAAACGCAGTTGTTCTTTCATCGTTTTTCCGCCCACGATGCGGTTTTCATCGTAATAACGGAATGCCAACGGATTTTTTGAGTCCGGACCTTCGTACCGGATCTTGTCAAATTTTGAAAAAATTGTGTCCATAATTTTAGATTTTATTCAGTTTATCGTATAATGTTATTTTCCATGCACAATAGCCTTTTTCCAATGCTTGCTTCATAGCCGGATCGGGCAGTACGGTTTCCAATTTCGTCAAAGAGTTGAACGCCTCTTCCCGATCTTTGTACAGCCCGGCTCCCAGGGCGGCTCCGCGAGCAGCTCCCAAGGCCCCGTCGGTATTGTACAGCTCGATGCGGGCATCGCAAAGCGTAGCCAACGTACGTCGGAAAAGGGGACTGAGAAAGAGGTTTGCCTTTCCGGCCCGGATCACTTTCGGGTCCAGCCCCACCTCCCGCATGATGTCCACGCCGTAACGGAACGAAAAGGCGATTCCCTCCTGGGCCGCCCGCAGAATATGTGCCCGGCCGTGCCGGTTCAGATCGATTCCCGACACAGAGGCTCCGGTATAACGATTTTCCAGCATCCGCTCGGCCCCGTTACCGAAGGGCAACATGACAAGCCCGTCCGACCCGGGATCGACCGTCTCGCACAACCGGTTGATTTCGTCATACCCCATCTCGGGAGCCACCTGACGGCGTATCCACGCATTGAGTATCCCCGTCCCGTTGATACAGAGCAACACGCCGTAACGGGGTTTTTCGGCCGAATGATTTACGTGCAGGAAGGTATTTACGCGCGACAGCGGATCGGCCTTGGGTTGATCCGTTACCCCGTACACCACCCCTGAGGTTCCGCCCGTAGCGGCAATTTCGCCGCTGTCAAGTACGTTCAAGGAGAAAGCATTGTTGGGCTGGTCGCCAGCGCGATAGGCAATCGGGGTTCCCTGTTTAATCCCCAGTTCCCGTTCGATGGCAGCCGAGGTATAGGCCTGAACGCCGATCGAGGGGCGATCCGGCGGAATCATCTGCAAAGGAATACCATAGTAATCGGCCACGAAATCGGCCCGTTTCTCCTCCTTGAAGTTCCACAGAATCTGTTCGGAGAGCCCGCTCGTAGTGGTAGAAATGTCGCCCGAAAGCATATAGGCGATGTAATCGCCCGGAAGCATGAATTTGTCTATCTTTTGAAACAACTCCGGTTCACAACGTTTCACCCAAGCCAGTTTCGAGGCGGTAAAATTACCCGGAGAGTTCAGTGTCCGTTGCAAACAACTTTCGCGGCCGATCCCTTCCAACGCCTCGGCGCCGATCTCCACAGCCCGGCTGTCGCACCAGATAATCGACTTGCGCAACGGCTCGCCATGCTTGTCCAGACAGACCAGCCCGTGCATCTGATAAGTGATACCGATGGCGGCAACATCGCCCATCAAAAGGGAGCTGCCCAATTGCTTAATCCCGGCACACAAATACTCCCACCACATTCGGGGCGACTGTTCAGCCCATCCCGGTTGCAGGGCATCTATGGCCAACTCTTTATCGGGAAGCGTTACCGAACCGGCACATTGCCCGGAAGCCACATCCATCACAGAGATTTTTATGGAAGAGCTCCCTACATCTATTCCCAGTGTTTTCATATATTAGTTTATAAAGTTTAACCTGAATTTCGATTTTTGTTCGCGTTCGTACTGCGTTTTGTTGAATATATAATATTGTGCCGGCTTATGAGCCACTCCCTGTTCTTTTTCGTTGGTGGGAATCAAGTAACCCGACGACAATATTTTTTTTCGGAAGTTGCGATTGTCTATCTCAACCCCCAACACCGCCTCGTACAAATTTTGCAATTGCCTGATGGTTATCTTCCTGGGCAAGAGCTCAAAGGCAATGTGCAACTGCATCAACTCGCGCGAAAGGGTTTCGAGGGCACACATCACAATCTCCTTATGGTCCAGTCCCAACGAGCGGATAGATTGTACATCGACCCACTTGGCCTTTTTCCGCATCGTATAGGTCAGAATCCGGTCGTTCAACTTTACCAATGAATAATAGGCAACCGTTACGACGCGTGGGGTATTTATCTGATAAAAACGGTTCAGCCAAGCCAGGTCTTCTCCCCTGACCCGTTCCGGATCTGAGAAAACGTGCAACTGTTTCAAATAGATATTCTCCAATCCCGTAGTCTGTGCCAATACCCGGTAAGCCGCCTGCGACAAGGTCTCATCCTCGTAGATCATGCTACCCGGCAATTTATAATCCTCCTTGTCCTCGATTCCATTCTTTTGCTCCCGTTTTATCAACAAGACATTCAACGAGGTACCGTCAAAGCCGAAAATGACGCAATCTACCGATATAGAACTGTTTATTTGCCTCATACCCTTCTCTTGATGAACTCTATACAAAGTTAAAATAAATGAACGAGAATTCCAATGTAAATGTTTCTTTTACGCTAACTGCCTCACGGCAAAACGGTTTGATCTCCCTGTCTTCACAGATTCCCGGCCATACACAAAAGAGTATTTTAAACGCTAACCCATCTTGACTCTTACCTGAAAACAAAGCAAATAGAAAACAATTGATCCGCTCCGTCCTACCCAGGAGAGCGAACCCTCCCCCTCTCATACTCGCCCCCTTCCCGAAAAATTTTTCACAAAAAAAAGAGATTGCCATCGTCCTGACAATCTCTCTTGCTCTTCAGGTAGGACTTGAACCTACGACCCTCTGATTAACAGTCAGATGCTCTAACCGACTGAGCTACTGAAGAAAATATAAACTCTCAAATTGGCTCTTCAGGTAGGACTTGAACCTACGACCCTCTGATTAACAGTCAGATGCTCTAACCGACTGAGCTACTGAAGAAGATTTGCTCTTTTCTCAAATTGCAGGGCAAAAGTAATGCCTATTTTCCAATTATGCAATATATTTGTAGAAATTTTTATTTACATGAAGATATTAGGCATGGGCAATGCGCTGACAGACGTATTAGCCACACTACAATCCGACACGATTATCCAGGAGGCAGGCCTGCTCAAAGGCGGGATGGAACTCATTGACATCGAACGCTTAGAGAAGCTGAAACAGCTGTTTTCCACCATCCATACATCCCGGGCGTGCGGCGGATCGGCAGCCAACGCCATCACCGGACTGACCCATCTGGGCATCTCTACCGGGTTCATCGGGAAAGTCGGTTGCGACGATTTAGGGCGGTTCTACGAACAGGACCTGCTCGACAACGGCATCGAATCGCATTTGCAAAAAGGCGACACCAGTTCCGGATGCGCCATGACCTTCATCTCCCCCGACGGAGAACGCACCTTCGGCACCTACTTAGGAGCCGCCGCCACGCTATCGGCCACCGACCTGTCGGCCGAAATGTTCAGCGGATACGACCTGTTGCACATCGAAGGTTACCTGGTGCAAGACCCGGCACTCATCCGGGAAGCCGTCCGGTTGGCCAAAAGCCAGGGGCTGAAAATCTCCCTCGACATGGCCAGTTACAACGTAATCAAGCAGCAACCCGAATTCTCGCGCGAACTGGTAACCGCTTATGCCGACATAGTATTTGCCAACGAAGAAGAGGCGCTCGCCTATACCGGTAAACCGCCCCACCAAGCGGTCGATGAGATCGCCCGGCAATGCGACATCGCCGTAGTCAAATGCGGCAAGGAAGGCTCTTTCATACAACAAGGCGACACCCGCCTGCACATCGACGCACTCCCTGTCCAATGCACCGACAGCACCGGAGCAGGAGATCTCTACGCCGCCGGCTTCCTTTACGGATTGGCCACCGGATGTACCCTCGAACAGGCCGGATGCATCGGGACCCTGCTGGCCGGGAACGTCATCGAAGTGATCGGCCCCCGCATGGACCAACCCCGTTGGGATAAAATAAAGTTAAAAGTCGATGAGCTATTAGGTGCATAACAATAGTTTCCCTAACTTAGTCCTTTACATAACACTATACACATATATAATAATATGACAACCCGCAAAAATTTCACCATAAAACACCTCGCCATCCTGGTGGTGGTATGTCTGGCCGCCGGATTCATTACCGGGTTCACCAGTGAAAAACGGAATTTCCAGTTATCCAAGAACCTGGATATTTTCAACTCCATCGTCAAAGAGTTAGACCTCTTCTATGTCGATACGTTGGATGCCGAAAAAACCATCAACGTGGGGATAGAAGCGATGCTTGCCAGCCTCGACCCCTATACCCAATACTATCCCGAATCCGAAAAAGAGGACTTTCAATTCCTGGCTACGGGCGAATATGGCGGGATAGGCGCGCTGATTGTCCAACGCGACAGCGGCGTATATATCTCCGAACCCTACGAAGGGATGCCCTCCCAGATAGCCGACCTGAGAGCCGGCGACAAACTGCTGAAAATAGACGACACAGACCTCTCGCAAAAAACCTCTTCCGAAGTAAGCGACCTGCTCAAAGGACAAGCCAACTCCAAAATCGTACTCACCATCGAACGTAACGGGCAACAGCTGACCAAAGAGATCACCCGCAAGAAAATCGTCATGAAAGCCGTCCCCTACTACACCATGCTGAACGACGGTATCGGCTACATCTGTTTGGAGAGCTTTACCGACAAGGCCGCTGACGAAACCAAAGAGGCCCTTCTCGACTTGATGAAGAACCACCAGATGCAGGCCCTTGTCTTAGACCTGCGGAACAATCCGGGCGGAGTGCTGGAAGACGCCGTACGCATCGTCAACCTCTTCGTTCCCAAAGGGAAAGAGGTACTCTCCACCAAAGGAAAGGTAAAACAGTGGGATAAAACCTACAAAACCACCCAAGACCCGGTAGCTGCCGATCTGCCGCTGGTCGTACTGATCAACCGCAACTCGGCATCGGCCTCCGAAATCGTAGCCGGTGCACTCCAAGACCTCGACCGTGCCGTCATCATCGGCGAGAGAAGCTATGGCAAGGGGCTGGTACAGAGCTCGCGCAACCTGCCCTACGACGGTACGCTGAAAGTAACTATCTCCAAATACTACATCCCCAGCGGGCGACTGATACAGGCCATCGACTATACGCACCGCAACGAAGACGGCAGCGTGGCACGCGTCCCCAAAGAGAAGATGAAAGAGTTCAAGACCGCCAACGGGCGCAGCGTGTATGACGGCGGAGGCATCATGCCCGACAAAGAGGTAGAGAGCCAGAAGATGAAAAACATCGTCTTCTACCTCCTCTCCGATTTCGTCATCTTCGACTACGCCACCCAATACGTCAACAACCATCCCACGATTGCCCCCATCGCCGAATACACCTTTACGGACGAAGATTTCAACGATTTCAAACAATTCGTCCAAAAGCAGGACTTCACCTACGACAAACAGAGCGAAAAGGCGATGAAAGAGCTGCGTTCTCTCCTGGAATTTGAAGGATACTACGACGGGGCCAAAGAGGAATTTGCCGCCCTCGAAAAGAAACTGAACCACAACCTGGACCAGGACCTGGAAACTGCCCGCGAAGAGATCAAGGAGTTCCTCTCGCTCGAAATCGCCAAACGCTACTACTTCCAACGGGGAGAGATCATACAGGGGCTGAAAAAAGACCGAATTCTAGATGCCAGCGTCCAACTGCTGAAAGACCCCGAACGCTATAAAAAGACCCTTCTTCCCTCCACCGGGAAGGAGGCCGCATAACAAGCACGAACAAACCACAACACAACCTATACAATGAAAAAACTCATCCTGCTCGTTGCCGTTTGCCTCATCCCCCTCTCGGCAATAGAAGCCAAAAAAAAATGCCAGATGAACATCGCCACCTTTAACCTGCGCATGGACACCGAAAGCGACAAAGAAAACGCCTGGAAATACCGGAAAGAGTTCGTATGTGCCTTGGTAGCCTTCCATGACTTCGACATATTCGGCACCCAAGAAGGCTTCACCCACCAACTGAACGACCTGACCCGCAGCGGCGAATACGCCTACGTGGGCGTAGGACGCGACGACGGCAAGGACGAAGGCGAACACTCGGCCATCCTCTACAAGACCAGCCGCTTCCAGGTTCTGAAACAAGGAAACTTCTGGTTCTCCGAAACTCCCGAAGAGCCCTCGTACGGGTGGGATGCCAAGATTCGCAGAATTTGTTCGTGGGCCCAGTTCAAAGACAAAATCTCCGGCAAGAAATTCTACTTCTTCAACGTCCACTACGACCACATCGCCCCCATTGCCCGGAGAGAATCGTCCAAACTGCTGTTGCAACGCATCAAGGAGATTGCCGGCGACGCACCCGTCTTCTGTACGGGCGACTTCAATGCCGACGAGACATCCGAACCCATACAACTCATTTACAACGACGGCCTGCTGAAAGACTCGTACCGGATTACTGCCACCCCTCCCTACGGGCCCGTGGGTACCTGGCACGACTACAACCTCGATACGAAATACGACCGGATCGACTACATCTTCGTAACCGACGGCATTGCCATACACAAATACGGAGCCCTCTCCGACAACGTCCACCGCAAACTACCCTCCGACCACTACCCGATTATGGTAGAGGCTGAGTTTTAAATACCACCCACATGAAAAAGACCCTGCTTTCGCTCATCTGCCTGATTGCGGTCGCCGCATTCGGCCAGGACAACTTCAAAATAGTGTACGGTCCATACCTGCAAATGGTAGGCGAAAACGAAGTCACCATCCTGTGGGTTACCTCCGCCAAGGCCCTCTCGTGGGTAGAGGTAGCGCCGGACGACGAAAGCCACTTCTATGCCGAATCCCGTCCGAAATATTTCCAGACGCTTTTCGGCAAACGCACCCTCGGACGGCTGCACACGGTACGCATCACCGGACTGGCCCCGGGAACCACCTACCGCTACCGCGTCTGCTCGAAAGAGGTGCTCGACGAACAGCCCTACTCGATTCAATACGGGAAGGTGGCAGCCACCGACGTCTATGGCCGCCAACCGTTGAAATTCACCACGCTGGACAGCAACAAAAAGAGCGTCCGTTTCAGCGTTGTAAACGACATCCACGGAGATAACGCCCTGCTCAAAGCACTGACGAGCGACCTCCGCGACAGGAAAGACGATTTTATCATCTTCAACGGCGACATGGTAAGCCACATGGACTCCGAACAACAGATATTCGACGGATTCCTGAACACCGGCATCGAGCTGTATGCCTCGGAAATCCCCTTCTACTATTCACGGGGCAACCACGAAACACGGGGCATATTCTCCTCGGAGTTCATCCAATACTTTCCCACCCCCACCGGATTACCCTATTACGCTTTCAAACAGGGGCCGGTCTTTTTCCTCGTATTGGACGGCGGGGAGGACAAGCCCGACGATTCGTTTGAATACTCCGAAACGGCCGATTTCGACCGTTACCGGGAAAACCAGGCCCAATGGGTAAAACAAGTAGTAGCCAGCGACGCCTTCAAACAATCGCCGTTCAAGATAGCCGTCATACACATTCCGCCGGTAAAAAGCTCCTGGCACGGGCCGCTACATGCCAAAAAGACCCTGGTCCCCCTGTTGAACGAGGCGGGTATCGACCTGATGCTGTGCGCGCACCTGCACCAACACTTTTATTTGGAGAAGGGCGAGGATGGTTGCAACTTTCCGATCCTGATCAACGCCAATACACACGTAACACACATCGATGCCTCGGAAAAAGAGATGTCCGTGGAGGTGAAGGATCAACAGGGTACGGTTGTCAAAACGGCGGTATTCCAGGTTAAATAATTCTTTTTATCTTATCGCTCGTCGAGACGGGTAGTTCCGCCCTTTGGCGCTGGCCGATCCCCGGACTGTTTTTAAACGTAAAACATGAAAATAAAAAGGGACACTCCCGACGGGAGTGTCCCTTTTATATGAGGAATGATTGATTGCGATTATTTACCGCAGCAGCAATCCAATTTCGGGCCGGCAGCAACCAATGCTTTACCTACTTCGTTTCCGGTGAACTTAGCAAAGTTCTTGATGAAACGAGAAGCGAGGTCTTTTGCTTTTTCGGTCCATTGTGCGGGATCTGCATAGGTGTCGCGCGGATCGAGGATTTTGGGATCTACGCCCGGCAATTCGGTCGGAACAACAAATGAGAAGAACGGGATAGTCTTCGTCGGAGCTTTGTCGATAGAACCGTCCAGGATAGCGTCGATGATACCGCGGGTATCTTTGATAGAGATACGTTTTCCGGTTCCGTTCCATCCGGTGTTCACCAAGTAAGCTTTTGCTCCGGTCTTTTCCATCTTCTTCACCAGTTCTTCGCCGTATTTGGTCGGATGCAATGACAAGAAGGCAGCACCGAAACAAGCCGAGAAGGTCGGAGTCGGTTCGGTAATACCCCGTTCAGTACCGGCCAACTTAGCGGTAAACCCTGAAAGGAAATAGTATTGAGTCTGTTCCGGGGTCAAGATAGAAACCGGAGGCAATACACCGAATGCATCAGCCGACAAGAAGATAACTTGTTTGGCGTGCGGACCTTTTGAAATGGGTTTAACGATGTTTTCGATGTGGTAAATCGGGTAAGAAACACGGGTGTTTTCAGTAACCGATTTGTCTGCAAAGTCAATCTTGCCGTTGGCGTCAACCGTAACATTTTCCAACAAAGCATCGCGTTTGATAGCGTTGTAGATGTCGGGTTCGCTTTCCTTATCCAGGTTGATTACCTTGGCATAGCAACCGCCTTCGTAGTTGAATACACCTTCATCGTCCCATCCGTGTTCGTCATCACCGATCAACAGACGTTTCGGGTCGGTTGACAAAGTTGTTTTTCCGGTTCCTGACAAACCGAAGAAGATAGCAGTGCTCTTTCCTTCCTTGTCCGTATTGGCAGAACAGTGCATAGAGGCAATACCACGCAACGGGTTCAGGTAGTTCATGATAGAGAAGATACCTTTCTTCATTTCACCGCCGTACCAGGTATTAAGGATCACCTGTTCGTTTGTTTTCAGGTTGAACACCGTAGCTGTTTCAGAGTTCAATCCCAGTTCTTTGTAGTTATCTACTTTGGCTTTGGCTGCGTTGAACGATACGAAATCGGGTTCTCCGTAGTTAGCCAACTCTTCTGCCGTGGGACGGATGAACATATTGGTTACGAAATGTGCCTGCCATGCCACTTCCATGATGAAGCGCACTTTCAAACGAGTAGCAGCGTTTGCACCGCAGAAAGTATCTACCACGAACAAACGTTTGCCAGAGAGTTCTTTTACAGCTTTTGCTTTCAAATCGGCCCAAGCTGCTTCTGAGCAAGGTTTGTTGTCGTTTTTGTATTCGTCAGAAGTCCACCATACAGAATTTTCACTGGCTTCGTTCTTTACAAAGAATTTATCCTTAGGAGAACGGCCGGTATAGATACCTGTCATTACGTTTACGGCACCTAATTCCGTAACTTGTCCTTTTTCAAAACCTTCCAATCCCGGTTTTGTTTCTTCTGCGAACAGTTGTTCGTAGCTCGGATTGTGGATGATTTCTTTTACATCTACAATACCATACTTGGTTAAATCTAATGTAGCCATCTGTTTGTTTTTAATTAATTGACTAAATTTATTTATATCTATTCTCTCTTTTTACATTTCTATAAGCCGACACAAAATTAATATAAATATCCACAAGTAGGTTCTCAATTAAAGAAATATTTCTGTAATTCATCTAAAAAATTGATAATACATTTATAACAAACTAATTATATCCGTTATTCCGCCGGTAAAAGCACCAGAATAAGGCTCCCTCACGATTTTTTTCACGGCCGAACAGCTCTTCAACATATTTTTTAAACCTTATCGACAGAATTTACTAATTATTGTGTATTTTTGCTGGTTGTATCTGTATCGTTTTCCGGGGACAGGAGACGCAGCAGAAGTCTATCACACTCAAACAGAAACAAATATGGCAGTTTTCGTCAAAGAGATTTCAGGAAAAAAGGAGTTGAAAAAGTTCATCCAGTTTTCTATTGAACTGTACAAGGGTTCTTCTTGCTTCGTTCCGCCGCTGATCGACGAAGAGGTCTGCACGCTCTCTCCAAAAACCAATCCGGCGTTCGACTTTTGCGAAGCCGTCTACTATATGGCTTACCGCGACAACAAGCCGGCAGGGAGGATTGCCGGTATCATCAACCACCAGGTAAACAAAAAGAACGGCGAAAAGCACGCCCGTTTCGGATTTGTCGATTTCATCGACGATCCGGAGGTGAGCCAGGCGCTGTTCGAGGCTGTCGAACAGTGGGCACGCAGCAAAGGGATGACCGCCATACAGGGACCGCTGGGATTTACCGACATGGATCCCGAAGGGATGCTGATAGAGGGATTCGACCAGATCGGAACCATGGCCACCATCTACAACTACCCCTACTACCCCGAACACATGACAAAATTAGGGTATCAAAAAGAGATAGACTGGGTAGAGTTCAAAATCTACATTCCCGACGCCATCCCCGAAAAACACCAGCGTATTTCAGACATCGTCCAGAAGAAATACAACCTGAAAGTGCTGAAATTCACCAAGACCAAAGCGTTGATACAGGGATACGGCCAAAAGATATTCGAGCTGGTCAACCATGCCTATGCCGACCTGTACGGCTACTCCGCCCTGACACAGCGGCAAATGGATTACTACATCAAGATGTACATCTCCATGTTGCGGTTAGACAACGTTGCGTTGATAGCAGACCCCGACAACGAGCTGGTAGGCGTGGGTATCGCCGTCCCCTCCATGGCCCGGGCCCTGCAAAAATCCAAAGGGAAGCTCTTCCCCACCGGTTTCTACCACCTGCTCAAAGCCCTGAAAGGGCAGAACGACGTGGTCGATCTGCTGTTGGTAGCCGTCCGTCCCGACTATCAGAACAAAGGCGTAAACGCCCTGCTCTTCTCCGATCTGATACCGGTCTTCATCCAAAACGGATACAAATATGCCGAAAGCAATCCCGAACTCGAAATAAACGGGAAGGTACAGTCGCAATGGCAATACTTCGACTACGAACAGCACAAACGGCGGCGAGCATTTATCAAAACCCTATAATCCACAAACCCGAGAGGGATGGAGCCCGGCTTCATCCCTCTCGCTCCGTTTGGCCTAATCCATCGAAAAATTGCATCGTCCAAGAAAGTTTTGTATCTTTGTTTGCCGGTTAAACAGACCGCACCCAAAAAGATGATAGAAGAACAAAACAGCTCAAACAATACCTTACAATACGATTCCGATGCCATCCGCACCCTCGACTGGAAAGAGCACATCCGGCGACGTCCCGGTATGTACATCGGCAAACTCGGTGACGGCACACACGCCGACGACGGCATCTACGTCCTCCTGAAAGAGGTCATCGACAACGCCATCGACGAGTATATGATGGGATTCGGCAAACAGATCGTCATCGAGATGACCGACGCTGAAATCTGCGTACGCGACTACGGACGAGGCATCCCCCTGGACAAAGTAAAGGCCGTCTCCTCCACGATGAACACCGGAGGCAAGTTCGACTCGAAAGCCTTCAAGAAATCGGTCGGCCTCAACGGAGTCGGCATCAAGGCCGTCAACGCCCTCTCCACCTATTTCAACATCGAATCGTACCGCGAGGGGATGGTCAAAAGCGTAACCTACCAAAGAGGGTCGGTAACCGACGACGCAGACATCTGCCCCACCTCCGAGCCCAACGGCACGCGCGTAACATTCGTACCGGACGACACCATCTTCCAGAACTACCAGTACAAAGCCGAATACATCGAATCGCTGTTAAAGAATTACGCCTACCTGAACATCGGGCTGACCATCCTTTTCAACGGGCAAAAGTTCCACTCCAAGAACGGGTTGGAAGACCTGCTGAACGACCGGATGACCACCGAGGCCCTCTACCCCATCATCCACCTGTCGGGGCCCGACATAGAGGTGGTCATCACACACAGCAACCAGTACGGCGAAGAGTACTACTCGTTCGTAAACGGGCAGCACACCACACAAGGCGGCACCCACCTGTCGGCATTCCGCGAAGCCGTCCCCCGTACCGTCAAGGAGTTTTTCAACAAGGGGTTCGATTACGCCGACATCCGTAACGGCATCGTGGCGGCCATCAGCGTCAAGGTGGTAGAACCGGTATTCGAATCGCAGACAAAGACCAAGTTAGGCTCCAAGGAGATGGAACCCGAAGGCATCTCCATCAACAAATACATCGGCGATTTCATCAAAAAAGAGTTGGACAACTACCTCCATAAGAACGGCGAAACAGCCGACCGTTTATTGAAAAAAATCCTGGAATCGGAAAAAGAGCGCAAAGCCATTGCCGGAGTAACGAAGCTGGCCCGCGAGCGCGCCAAAAAAGCCAACCTCCACAACAAGAAGCTGCGCGACTGCCGCAAGCACTTCAACGACAGCAAAGGCGACAACCTGGAAGAGACCAGCATCTTCATCACCGAAGGCGACTCGGCCAGCGGCTCCATCACCAAAAGCCGCAACGTAGAATACCAGGCCGTATTCAGCCTGCGCGGAAAGCCGCTGAACACCTTCGGGCTAACGCGCAAGGTAGTTTACGAAAACGAAGAGTTCAACCTGTTGCAGGCTGCCCTGAACATCGAAGAGGGAATAGACGGGCTGCGGTACAACAAAGTCATCATCGCCACCGATGCCGACGTGGACGGTATGCACATCCGGCTGCTGATGATCACCTTCTTCCTGCAATTCTTCCCCGACCTGATCAAGAAAGGGCACGTATATATCTTACAGACCCCCCTGTTCCGGGTACGCAACAAAAAAGAGACCCTCTACTGCTATACCGAAGAGGAACGCATCGCAGCCATCCAGAAACTGGGGGCCGGCGCCGAGATTACCCGATTCAAAGGGTTGGGCGAAATCTCCCCCGACGAGTTCAAAGAGTTCATCGGAGAGGATATCCGCTTAGACCAGGTCTCCCTGCGCAAAGAGGACGTCGTAAAGGAGTTGCTCGAATTTTACATGGGCAAGAATACGATGGAACGCCAAAACTTCATCATAGAAAACCTTGTTATAGAAGAAGACGATGTCGCCTAAAAAAACAGCCATATTCCCCGGGACATTCGATCCCTTCACCATCGGGCACCTCTCCATCGTAAAGCGGGGGCTCGAACTGTTGGACGAAATCATCATCGCCATTGGCGTAAACGAAGCCAAAAGCAGTTACTACACGATCGACGAGCGGTTGGAGATGATCCGCTCCCTCTTCCGCGACAACGACCGCATCCGGGTCATGTCGTACAACAGCCTGACGGTCGATTTCGCCGCCTCGGTCAATGCCCGTTTCATCCTAAGGGGTATCCGCACGGTCAACGATTTCGAGTACGAGCGCACCATCGCCGACGTAAACCGAGAGATGACCGGGATAGAGACCATCATCCTCTTCACCGAGCCGCAGCATACGCACATCAGTTCGACCATTGTACGCGAACTGCTCCGCTACGGCAAAGACCCCAGCGAATTTGTCCCCCGCCAGATGAAACTCATTATACGCAAATAACCTATATACCCCTGCAAGTATATGAAAAAGATACTCTTTTTATGGATAGCAATCGGGATGGCGCTCAGTGCCACGGCCCAGAAACAGTCGGAGGCCAACCGGAAACTCTCCCTCTCCGAATTTGCCATCAGTAGCCTGTACGTCGATTCCGTTGACGAGACCAAACTGGTAGAAGATGCCATACGGGGAATGCTCCAAGAGCTGGACCCCCACTCCACCTACATGACCCCCGAAGAGGTCAAGGAGCTGAACGAAACCATGCAGGGCAACTTTGAAGGTATCGGCATCCAGTTCGAGATGTACAAAGATACCCTGTATGTCATCCAAACCGTCCCCGGCGGGCCCTCTGAAAAGGTAGGGTTGCTGGCGGGAGACCGCATCCTCACCGTCAACGACACCCTCATTGCCGGCGTGGGGAGGAGCAATACCGAAATCATGAACCTCATCCGGGGCAAAAAAGGCACCACCGTAGTCATTACCGTGCTGCGCCGGGGCCAAACCGAGCCCATGACCTTTAAAATCATCCGCGACCAGATACCCATTCACAGCCTCGATGCCGCCTACATGGCTACCCCCAATACCGGATACATCCGGCTCAACCGTTTTGGGGCCACCACCCACCAGGAGTTCGTGGAGGCGGTCAAGAAATTGCAGAAACAGGGGATGAAAAACCTCATACTCGACCTGCAAGGCAACGGAGGTGGATACCTGAACTCCTCCATCGAGATTGCCGACGAGCTGCTGGATGACCAAAAACTGATCGTATATACCCAAGGACGTAAAATGCCCCGCGAAGATGCCATTGCTACCAAAGAGGGAATTTTCCAGAAAGGCAAGCTGGTGGTATTGGTCGAAGGAAGTTCGGCCTCTGCCAGCGAAATTGTCAGCGGAGCCATCCAGGATTGGGACCGAGGCATCATCGTCGGACGACGCACCTTCGGGAAAGGATTGGTACAACGCCCCGTTCCGCTACCCGACGGATCGATGATCCGGTTGACCGTCTCGCGGTATTACACCCCTTCGGGCCGGAGCATACAACGCCCCTACACCGACGGTGTGGACCAATACAACCAGGACCTGATCGAACGCTACAACCGCGGGGAGCTGACCAACGCCGATAGCATCCACTTCCCGGACTCCCTGAAAGTGAGTACCCTGCTCAACCAGCGAACCGTTTACGGCGGAGGCGGCATCATGCCCGACTATTTTGTCCCGCTCGACACCACCCGGTTTACCAAATACCTGGGACAGATGGTTGCCGCCGGTATCCTGAACACCTATTGTACCGATTACATCGACAGGAACCGGGCAGAAATACAAACCCACTACAAAACGCTGGACCGGTACATCGAATCATTTACCGTCTCGGATGCCATGGTAAACGAGGTGATAGCGGCCGCCGAAAAAGAGAAGATAACCCCCTCGGGAGCTATCACCGACCAGGAGAAAGCCACCATCCGGGATTGGATCAAGTCGCTGCTGGCACGCGACCTGTTTAACTACGAGGCCTATATCCAGGTATCGAACTTGTCGTCAGACACCTACCAAAAAGCCCTTGAAATCATAGAAAACGAAGAGCTCTACAACCAGCTGTTGGGAGTGCAAAAGAAATAAGGCGAAAATGTTTTGATGCCGGTAGAAACAGGCTCCTCCACGTGAAGGCTGGACGGCTCCAACCTGCCTCCCGGCAGAATCACAGACAAAAAAAATTGGAGAGGGAGAATGAAATTCTTTTCATTCCCCCTCTTTTTCAAGCTTGCTTCGCAGAAAGCCGAAGAAAGAAATCTATCAATAACTCTGTAAATGTACACTCTTGATGGCACGTCCAGAGGGGTCGTTCATGTTCCGGAACGAGGCATCCCAAGCCAAGGCCTCGGCCGTACTGCACGCCACCGAAGGGACCGACGGCACACACCGGGCAGCGGCATCCGAAGGGAAGTGCTCTTCAAAGATGGAACGATAAAAATACTCCTCCTTGTTCATCGGCGGATTGATGGGGAAGCGTTCGGCAGCATGAGCCATCTCCTGATCCGACACCTGCTCGGAGGTGATTTTCTTCAACGTATCGATCCAGCTGTATCCCACTCCGTCGGAGAACTGCTCTTTCTGACGCCAGGCAATCTCCTGCGGAATCATATCCTCAAAGGCCTTGCGCAGGGGCCATTTTTCCATTCGCCCCTCCTTGGCCATCTTCGCCTCGGGATTAAAGCGCATGGCAACATCCAGAAACTCCTTGTCCAGGAAGGGGACACGCCCCTCAACCCCCCAGGCACTGAGCGACTTATTGGCCCGCAGGCAGTCGTAAAGATGCAACTTGCCCAGCTTGCGTACCGTCTCTTCGTGGAAAGCCCTGGCATCGGGTGCCTTATGGAAGTAGAGGTAACCACCGAAAATCTCGTCGGCCCCCTCTCCCGAGAGCACCATCTTGATCCCCATCGACCGGATGACACGGGCCAACAGGTACATCGGCGTAGAGGCCCGTACGGTGGTAACGTCGTACGTCTCGATGTAATAGATCACATCCCGGATGGCATCCAGCCCCTCCTGTATCGTATAGTTGATTTCGTGGTGTACGGTCCCGATAAAATCGGCCACCTTTCTGGCTGCGGCCAAATCGGGAGCGCCCTTCAACCCCACGGCAAAGGAGTGCAGCCGGGGCCACCACGCTGCCTGGGTATCGTCCTCCTCTATCCGTTTGGAAGCATACTTCCGGGCTATGGCCGAGATAATGGAGGAGTCCAACCCTCCCGAAAGCAGAACGCCGTAAGGAACATCGCTCATCAACTGCCGCTTGACAGCCGCTTCGAGCGCATCGCGCAACTGATCTATATCGGCCGGATTCTCGCGAACAGCCTCATACGACTCCCACTCACGCTTATACCACCTCACCATCTTCTTTTCGTCGCTGTACCAATAATGTCCGGGCAAGAACGGTTCAATGTTACGGCAGACCCCTTCCAGCGCCTTCAACTCGGAGGCAACGTAGATACTCCCGTCATCGTTCCATCCCATGTATAAAGGAATCACCCCGATCGGGTCTCGGGCTACCAGAAAAGCGTTTTTTTCAACATCGTACAAGGCAAAGGCAAATATCCCGTTCAACTCTTCCAGAAAATGAATCCCCTTTTCCCGGTAAAGCGGCAAGATTACCTCGCAATCCGAACCGGTCAAGAACTCATATCTCCCCTCATAGGATTTCCGGATATCCCGGTGGTTATAGATTTCACCGTTTACGGCCAGAACCAACTTGCCATCTTTGCTTTTCAGCGGTTGACCGCCCGATGCCGGATCGACAATAGACAACCGTTCATGAGCCAGGATAGCATTTTGTCCATCGTAAATCCCCGACCAGTCGGGCCCCCGGTGGCGGATTTTCTTTGCCATCTTCAACACTTGGGGACGAAGTCCCGATATATCTCTCTGCGGATTAAATACACCTACAATACCACACATTTTTTCTGATATTTTATATTTACGCTGCAAATATAAAAATCAATTTCGACATTATGCTATATTTATCTATTATTTTGTAGTATTTTGTTTGAATTATATGAATTATTTATTCATAATGTCGCATTTATACATATTTTGAAAACTAAAATTTTTTCTTATTTTTCATCAGCAGCGCAATGTTCCGTTTCAACCCTTCGTATTTGGCCCGTTCTACCGCAGAGTTTTTAAAGAGTTTACGATACGCTGATTCGGACAAGGTCTGCATCCGTTCATCATCCAACTGCAAAAATTCGGGGAGAGGACGAAACTCCGAGACAGCGGTAGGGCAAGCAAACCGGTTGTAGGGACACACCTGTTGGCAGGTATCGCATCCATATACCCGGTTTCCCATACACGAAGCCACCGAGGGGGGAATATCGGCGCGGTTCTCGATGGTTTGATACGACAGGCATCGGTTGGCATCCAACCCCCAAGGGGAAGAGAGGGCGCCCGTGGGACAGGCCTCGATGCACTTGCGACAGTTTCCGCAACGGTTTTTCAAGGGGGTATCGGGCGGAAGTTCCAGGGTAGAGACAATTACTCCCAGAAAGAAATAGGAGCCCTTCCGGGGAAGAATCAGTTGCGTATTGCGGCCGATAAATCCGATACCGGCCTGCTGCGCCCAATACTTTTCCAGTACCGGCGCCGTATCCACCAAACAACGGCCTTGCGTACCGGGGGCTATTTGACAGATAAAAGAGAATAACTCCGTCAATTTTCTTTTCATCACCCGGTGGTAATCTTCGCCATAGGCGTAGTAGGCAAACTGCGGATAGGAGGATGGTTGTTTCTGGGCAGGGAAATAGTTCAGGGCCACGACCACCACGGAACGAGCCGACTCAACCAGCAACCCGGGATTAAACCGTATCTCCCGGTAACGGTGCATATACTCCATGCCGGCACAACAACCCGCATCGAGCCAACGTTGGAACCGAAGCCTCTCCTCCTCCGGCACTTCGGTCGCCCGGGCAAAGCCGCAGGCCCCGAACCCGATACGGGAGGCCTCTTCCTTGATCAACCGGGCCTTTTCAGAGGAGAGCAAATTCATAACCTTGTTCCATCATCCATTCTATCGACAGCGGAAGGGCGTAACGCAGGTTCCGTTCGGCTTTCAGCGAATCGTGAAAGACAATGATCGAACCGTTACGGACATACCGCTTTACGTTCTCGAATACCTCCTCTTTGGTTACCTTCTTGTTGTAATCGCGGGTTACGACGTCCCACATGATGATCCGGTATTTCCGTTGCAGAATTTTTACCTGCGAGGGCATCATGTGTCCATGCGGCGGGCGGAACAGGATGCTCTGGATATGCCTGTCGGCCAACTCCACGTTGCGGGTATATGCCCGGGGAGAATAGTGCAACCCCTGTATATGGTTCATGGTATGGTTTCCGGTACGGTGTCCCCGCCGAAGAATCTCGTCGTAGATTTCACGGTGTTTCACTACGTTGTCACCCACGCAAAAGAAGGTTGCCTTGATTCCATACCGATCCAACAGGTCGAGTACCCACGGGGTAACTTCGGGTATCGGGCCATCGTCGAAGGTCAGGTAAATGGCATTACGGGGCCCGGGGATACGCCAGAATGTTTCAGGGTATAACATTCTGTACAAGATGGGAGGTCGTTCTATCCACATACATAAAACAAACGGCAGACTGACATATATATCAGCCTGCCGTCTTCTTTCTTTTAGTTATTGTTTAGGTTGTGCATTCGGATTAAAAATGGCATCGTAAGCGCTTGCAAACGTTTCGAGCTCCTGGTAATATTTGTCGCCCAGCTCTGTCTGCCCGTTCTCCTTTAAAATGGCCGAGACATAGTGCAACATTCGGATGCTCGACATAAGGCTCTGTCCTACCGAGAGGAAATGGCTCGGTTTAAGGCCAAAATACCAGTTGAGCATTTCAATGGCCGAGTCTCCCATATCAGAGAGCAGCGCAATCGCCTTTTCGGGTTGTCCGAGTTTAAAGTAATATTGTCCGAAGAAGACGAAATTCTCTTCGGTCATGGGCACTACGCTCACCGGGATTTTTTCCATACAGAGGTTGAGCGCGTTCAACGCTTTCTCGTTCTTACCCTCTTCGATGAGCGTATTCACCAACCGGGAGAAAACCAAACGCATATGCAGGCACATCCTCCGGCAGTTTTCATCCATATATACATCCGGATCTTCATCCATCCCGCCCCATTTGAACTGGTTCATCACAATGTCATAGGTCTTATCCGCATCCATCAATGCCAAGCCTCCGTTAACAGGAGCAATGCGATAGGCCAGCCCGACGGCTTGCAGATAGTTCTGCAACCCGACATATTCGGAAGAGGGAACGGTCGATGCGAAATAGATGGAGCGGTCCCATCCCTGGTTGGCAATGCTGTTCAGGATCGATAAAACACCTATCTTCTCTTTCGTCAGATAGGGAGCCGTATAGGTGAGCGTCATCTCTTTGACAATACTGTCGGCATATTGGGGCGAAACGGTTCCGGAATTGACAACCGTTGCCGAATCGATGGGAATGGTAAAGGTGGTAGCCGGCAAGGTATTCAACTGATCTTCGCCTCCCGAGTTATACAGCGTACGTTCATCGTCGGAGAGCATCCACTTGATGGCCGAATCGAGTTTCATCGGCCCTTTTACCCTGGGAACGATTCTTACCACGTCGCGTTTCCCCTGGGCATACTGTTCGGGGGTCATCCCCAAAGGCAGCGGCGTAGAGGTGTAAGAGGGATAGAGCATCTGGGTATAGTACCAATCGGTTTGCAGGTAGCTCAAATTACATACCCTTACATCGGTACGGAACCCTTCTACCTCCTGTACGTACCACAGCGGGAAGGTATCGTTGTCGCCTTGCGTAAAGATGATACCGTTTTCATCGACACACGAGAGGTAGTTCATCCCGAAATCGCGCGCCAGGTAACGGTCGGAACGGTCGTGGTCGTCCCAGTTCTGCCCGATCATCTGTATGGGGACAAAAAGGCACAACACCGATGCGACGGCCGCAGCCACCTCTTTTTGCTTCAAAATCCGGTTCAGGCCCTTGGCAATGGCCAACACGCCCAGCCCCACCCAAATGGCGTACGCATAGAAGGAGCCGGCATAGGCATAATCCCGTTCACGGGGCTGATAGGGGGTCTGGTTCAAATAGATGACAATGGCGATACCGGTCATAAAGAAGAGGAAGAAGGTAATCCAGAACCCTTCGATTCCCTTTCGTCCGGAATAGGCCTGGAACAACAAACCGATAATCCCCAGCAACAACGGCATCATGTAGTAGTAGTTACGTCCCTTGTTGTTGGCATATACCGAGGGCAGGGTATCCTGGTCGCCCACCATGTGCTTGTCGATGAAGTTGAACCCGGTTATCCATTTTCCGTGCTGAACCTCACCATGTCCCTGTATATCGTTTTGACGTCCGGAGAAGTTCCACATAAAATAACGCCAATACATATGGTTCAACTGGTAGTCGAAGAAGAAGCGGAGGTTTTCCAAAAAGGTGGGTTGCATAACAGTCTTCACACCCGAATCCGATTCAAACGGGGCAGCCACCACCACGGGTTTCCCCTTGTACTGGCTCCACTCCTTGTATGCGTTGATGTGTTCGGGCTTGTCGCTATACATCCGGGGGAAGAAAACATCCAACTCGGGATTATAGACATAGTCGTATTTATACCCGGTAATGATATACCGGTCCTTTTCATCGGGCGAGCTTTTCAACTTCTTGTTCCAGATAGGAGCCCCCATCTTCCGTTTAATCATCCCCGAGCGTGTCCCGGTCTGGGCATCGGTAACCACGTCGTAGGTTACGTCCGAGACGAACGTGCGACCGAACAGCAACGGGTTGTTGCCGTACTGCTCACGGCTGATGTAACGGCCCAGCGAGAAAATATCCGAGGGGTTGTTTTCGTCCAACGGCGTGTTGGCCGATGCCCGGATCAAGATAATGGAGTACGAGGAGTATCCGAAAAAGATCACCATCAGGCATACCAAAATCGTATTGAGTACCTTTACAGGCACCACTTTGCAGGCGAACAGATAAAAGGCCAAGGCGGCGATGATCAAAATACCGAGCCAGATCATACCTCCCAAGAAGGGAAGCCCCAACAACGAGACTGCCAGGATAAACGAAACTTTGAGCCGGGTGGGATTTTTTTGCGAATAGGTTTCATATACCCCCCAAATCAG
>CASGEW010000029.1 GCA_949300615.1 uncultured Bacteroidales bacterium | reverse complement strand
CAAGGCATTGAGGATGAGGGCGACAGGAGTTTACTGGAGTAAATGACTTAGCCCGAATTCCGAAAATAACGCAGCAGTTTGCAATTATGACACACCGTCGTTTTTTATGAAATACAGTTGCCAGACAATGGAGCAACAAGATACAATAAAAGGATGCCGCTCATGTTGAACCGGCATCCTTTTGGCCTTTGTCGGGATGAGACGACTCGAACGTCCGACCCCCACGTCCCTAACGTGGTGCGCTAACCAACTGCGCCACATCCCGAATGGGAGTGCAATTATAGTAATAATTTTGGCAACAGACACCTTTTTTTTGATTTTTTTTCAAAATACACATGGCACACTTAATATAACAGATTAATTGTCAAGAAAATAATAAAACCAGACCTGATACCCTCATCGTAGAGCAAACTGCCCGGCCCGCCTGCAAACAAAGAACCGTCCATGGCACATTTTCCATGAACGGTTCCCGAAAGTATCAATTCTGCACCGGAGATTCCTAAACCAGCGGAGTCCCTGTCATGCAGGCCGGCTGTGCAATACCCATGAGTTTTAAGATTGTAGGAGCAATATCTGCCAGAATTCCGTTTCTTACACTTTTAATATCATCGTCTACCACTATGAACGGTACGGGATTGAGCGAATGGGCCGTATTGGGAGTTCCATCTTCATTCAGTGCATGGTCTGCATTTCCGTGGTCAGCAGTAATGAGAACGGTATATCCGTTCCTCCGTGCACACTCCACAACTTCGCCGACAAGAGAGTCTATACACTTCACGGCCTTCTCTATGGCTTCGTATACACCGGTATGACCTACCATGTCGCCGTTTGCAAAGTTAAGGACAACCAGATCGTTTCTCTTGGTTTCCAGTTTTTCCATAAGAGCCTTTGCCACTTCCGGTGCGCTCATTTCGGGTTTGAGGTCATAGGTTGCCACCTTGGGTGAATTGACTAGCACACGCTCCTCATTGTCGAACACCTCTTCGCGTCCGCCTGAAAAGAAAAAGGTCACATGCGCATATTTTTCTGTCTCAGCAATCCTGAGCTGTCTCTTCCCTGCCTTTGCCACTACTTCACCGAGAGTATCCATCACATGTTCCTTATCAAAGAGTATATGCAACCCGGTAAATTTGTCATCGTACGGAGTAAGGCAGCAGTAATAGAGCGGCATTGTCTTCATCTCCATTTCCGGCATGTCGGCCTGCGTGAGCACAGAGGTTATCTCACGGGCCCTGTCGTTTCTGAAATTGAAGAAGATTACCGCATCGTCTGGTGAAATTGTACCGACCTGTCTTTCGTCTCCCTCAGAAGCCACAATCGAGACAGGCTTTACAAACTCATCTGTTACTCCGGCTGCATAGGAATCCTCCATCGCCTTTACAGGATCTGTATATTTTACGCCCTTGCCGTTTACCAGCAAATCATAGGCTGTCTTTATCCTGTCCCATCTCTTGTCACGGTCCATGGCATAGAAACGGCCTATTATTGATGCAATTTTTCCTCCTGTCTGCGAAAGTTTCTGCTCCAGCTGCCCGATAAAGCCTTTGCCGCTTTTAGGGTCGGTGTCGCGTCCGTCCATGAAACAATGTACGTAAACCCTTTCAAGACCATACTCTTTTGCCACTTCAAGAAACGCAAACAGATGCTCAAGAGAACTGTGCACGCCGCCGTTAGAGACAAGACCCATAAAATGGAGAGCCTTCCCCGAAGACTTCACATAGTCGTAAACACCCTTTATCTCTCTGTTTTCGAGCAGAGCACGGTTCTGACAAGCCTTGTTTATCTTTACCAGATCCTGATATACTATCCGTCCGGCACCTATATTCAGATGACCGACCTCGGAATTGCCCATCTGCCCGTCGGGCAGCCCCACATTCTCTCCGCAAGCCTGAAGCTGCGAATGAGGATATTTTGCGGCCAGCGCATCTATGTTCGGCTCGCCTGCATTATAAATTGCATTCGACTTGTCATGCTTTCCGATTCCCCAACCGTCGAGAATCATCAAAAGTACTTTCTTATCCATATCCTTATTGTTAATTTCTTAAAAATGCCACAAAATATGTGCCCGCAAAGGTAATGATTTATAGGTAAAATATTGTACTTTTGCACAAAGTCTACAAATATGAGCAACAAGCGTAAAACCAACAGGGGCAAGAAATCGTCCGGTCCCTCAAAATCCAGACTTCCAAAAAAATCCAGAAAAAAACTCTTTGCAAAAAATAACCCGGGAGCTGCGTTCTTCAAACGCAGGAGAAAGGATACGGCAAAGAAAGAGAAGTATATAGCCGAATATACCGGGACCATTTCACTGACCAGGGATGGATACGGATTCGTCACGGCCGAAGGGTTACAGGAAGATATTTTCATTCCCCAGAAGCGGCTTTTCGGCGCCCTTAACGCAGATACTGTAAAAGTGGGGGTAAGAAAGATGGGCAGCGACGGGCTGAGGATGGAGGGAGATGTTCTGGAGATAGTGGCCCGCTCTAAAAAGCCATACATAGGCATTCTCCAGATTTTGGGAAAACAGGCGTGGGTAATAGTAGAGAACAAGGTCATGCCTTACGACATAAGCATTCCGGCCGGTCAGGCAGATCCAAAGGACCAGGGGAAGAAAGTTGCGGTCATTGTAAGGCAATGGCACAAGGGTATGGACGCCCCGACAGGCGAAATTGTAGATATCTTGGGTGAGCCGGGAGACAACAACACGGAAATGCATGCCATATTGGCTGAGTACGGACTGCCATACAGATTTTCTGATGAAGTTGAGAATGCCGCCGCCGCCATTCCGGTAAAAATCGAAGAGGAACAGATAAGGGAAAGGAGAGATTTCAGAGACATCTGCACCTTTACCATAGACCCGGCTGACGCAAAGGATTTCGATGATGCGCTTTCGTTCAGAAAACTTGAAAACGGGAACATAGAGGCCGGAGTCCATATTGCAGACGTCACCTACTATGTAAGGCCAAACGATATTGTAGACAAGGAGGCATTAACAAGGGGCACATCTGTATATCTTGTAGACAGAACTGTACCGATGCTTCCCGAAGTGCTTTCCAATAACCTTTGCTCGCTGCGCCCCAATGAAGAAAAGCTCACCTTCTCGGCCGTATTCGAAATGAATGAGAAGGCCGAAGTGCTCAACACCTGGTTCGGAAGGACAGTTATACGCTCCGACAGGCGTTTTGCCTATGAAGAGGCGCAGATGATACTGGAAGAGGAGGGGCTGGCCGCCCAATCGGGACTTGTCGCATCTGAAATACCAAGAAATCCGGATGCACTGTCACCGCAAAAGGAAGCTCAAGTAAGGGAAGCTGTCGTAACGCTGCACAAACTTGCCTCCATAATGCGTAAAAAGAGATTCGCTTCCGGAGCCATAAGTTTCGACAGGCCCGAAATGAAAGTTTATGTAGATGAAACCGGAAAACCCGTTGACGTAAGGGAAAAGGTAAGCAGGGAGGCCAACTGGCTCATAGAGGAGTTCATGCTGCTGGCCAACAAGGCTGTAGCCACATTTGTATCCAAGGGTACAAAACTCAAGAAGCCGACTTTCGTTTATCGGGTCCACGATGAGCCCGACATGGACAAGATAGAGAATCTGAAAGGCTTCATAAGGCATTTCGGCTATACGATGAGCGACACAAAAACCGGAAAGCAACTTGCCAAAGAACTGAACAAGCTCCTTGACAAGGCCAAGGAGAAGCCGGAGTTCTCTGCAATAGAAATAATAGCCTTGCGTTCAATGGCCAAGGCAAAATACTCCACAGACAACATTGGCCATTACGGCCTGGGATTCCGCTACTATACCCACTTTACCTCTCCAATAAGAAGATATCCCGACATGATGGTACACAGGCTGCTTGCCCGATACCTGTCCGGGGGAAAAAGCGAAAACAAAGATCTTTTTGAACAACTCTGCAAGCACTCTTCCGAAAGGGAGCAGGTTGCAACCGATGCTGAAAGAGCCAGTATAAAATACAAACTGGCAGAATATATGCAGGGCAGAATTGGAAATATCTATGACGGAACTGTCTCCGGAGTTACCGAATGGGGTATCTATGTAGAGGCGGAGCCGACAAAAGTAGAGGGAATGGTCTCGCTGCGGGAGATAAAGGGAGATTTCTTTGAGTTCGACGAAAAGAACTACTGCGTGACAGGGAAGAGGTCCAAAAAGAAATATACGCTGGGAGACAAGGTGAAAATCAAGGTTCTGAAAGTAAATCTGGAACAGAAGACCATAGATTATGAACTTGTCGGCACGGAAGAGGCAGCTGATGAAAACCAAAACAATAGAGAACAGATATGATAACTGGAAAAATAACGATTATCGGAGCGGGAAACATGGGCGGCTCCATCATGGCCGGATTGCTTGACGGGGGCATGTGCCCACCCGATATTACCATCTCGGATGCATCTCAGTCACAACTTGAAGAGTTGCAGAAAGAGTGGCCTGGCATTTCTGTGTGCAGCGACAATACACAGGCATGCAAGGGCGCAGACATCATAATTCTTGCAGTAAAGCCGTTTGTAATAAAGAGTGTCATAGAGGAAATCAGAGGCTCGCTTGATTACGGGAAACAGACCATTGTCTCGATAGCCGCAGGAATAGGACTCAGAGACCTGGAGGAGCTCTTCTCCGACAGCAGAGGAACACTGCCTGCAATATTCCATATAATCCCGAACACCGCAGTGAAGGTAGGGGCAGGCATGAGTTTCGTCACATGCTCGAATGCAGGTGCAGAGGCAAGGGAGAAGGTTCTTGAGATTTTCGGAACTTTCGGCAAGACCATGATTGTAGACGAAAAACTGCTTGATGCGGGAATGGCTCTCTCGTCATGCGGAATAGCATATATTTTCCGCTACATAAGGGCTGCCGTGGAAGCGGGTGTGGAACTCGGGTTCAAACCTGCGGAGGCACAGCGCATAATAAGCCAGACAATGACCGGAGCCGTAACTCTTCTCGAAAAGTCTGGCGGACATCCCGAACAGGAGATAGACAAGGTCACCACTGCCGGCGGGCTTACTATAAAAGGATTGAATACAATGGAGGAAGCGGGCTTCTCCGCGGCCGTCATAAAAGGGATAAAAGCCTCTGTCAAGAAGGATTGAAGATGGATATCCACAACATAAGAAGAATTGCCATAAAGATAGGCAGCAATGTACTGAGCAATGACGACGGCTCCATAAACCGTCATCATATCTATGAAATTGTCAGGGAAATAGCAAAGATCAGAGAATCCGGAATAGAGGTAATACTAATCTCATCCGGTGCTGTTGCCTGCGGAAGAGACACCATAAGGGAGCATGTCGTCAAAAAACTCGACAGCGTGCAGCAGCGCCAGCTCTACTCGGCTGTAGGCCAGATAACGCTCATGAATCTCTATTCGCAATTTTTCGGGGATTACGGTCTGCAGGTCGGGCAGGTTCTTACGACAAAGGAGAACTTCAAGACCCGCACGCTCTACCTCAACCAAAAGAACTGCATCTCAACGATGCTGGAAAACGGCATTATTCCCATTGTAAACGAAAATGATACGGTAAGCATTACCGAACTCATGTTTACAGACAATGACGAGCTTTCCGGACTTGTCGCAACAATGATGGATGTACAGATTTTACTTATATTGAGCAATGTCGACGGCATTTTCAAGGGAGACCCCAAGGAGAAAGGCTCAACGGTAATCAGAGAAGTGGAACCAGGTACAGACCTCACAGGATATATAAGTTCGGGCAAGTCAGGATTCGGCCGGGGAGGAATGGTTACAAAATACAATATCGCCTCCAAGGTTGCCAAAGAGGGAATAACAGTGGTAATCGCCAACGGGAAAAAAGACGCGTCCATAATAACCGGCGTGGTTTTTACTCCAGACCAGTATACCTTTACACGCTTTATACCGCAGCAGCATAATCTTTCCGGGGTAAAAAAATGGATAGCCCACAGTAACGGATTTGCAAAAGGGTCTATATATATAAATGCCAATACGGTAAAGGCTATCTCAGGAGAAAGGGCCACAAGCATACTTCCTGTCGGAGTAACAAAAGTTGAGGGAGAATTTGAGAAAGATGACCTGATAATGGTTCTTTCAGAAGACGGAGAGAATCTGGGAATGGGCAAAAGCGCCTACAACAGTGCCAAGGCGGCCCAGATAGCAGGGAAACATGGCTGCCGCCCGATAATTCATTACGATTATCTCTTTTTATATTGATTTTGAGACATGGATTGCAAATCTGTATTTGAAAATGTGCGTGCCGCCTCAAGAGAGTTTATGGCAGGCTACTCTCAGGAAAAGGTCAACGGCATCCTGCTGGGCACAGCCGATGCCATCGGCAAAAACAGCGGCCGTATTCTTCAGGAAAACGCAAAAGATCTGGCGGCCATGGACAAGGACAATCCCAAGTTCGACAGGCTTCGCCTGACACCGGAACGGCTTGAAGCCATAGCGTCAGACATGCGGAACGTAGCCTCGCTTCCATCTCCGGTAGGGCAGACAATTGAAAGGCGGGTCTTACCGAACGGACTGGAATTAAGCAAGGTAAGGGTACCTTTTGGTGTAATTGGAATAATATACGAAGCCCGCCCCAATGTAACATTCGATGTCTTTTCACTCTGCCTTAAATCCGGCAACTGCTGCCTGCTCAAGGGAGGAAGTGATGCGGAACACTCAAACAGGGCAATAATAGATATAATACACGAAGTGTTGAAAAAAGAGGGGATGAATACCTGCGTGGCGGAACTTCTGCCATCTACCAGAGAGGCAACGGAGGAACTTCTCCATGCAAGGGACTATGTAGACCTGATTATCCCGCGAGGAAGCGGAGCCCTTATAAATTCAGTCAGGGAAAATGCCACGATTCCTGTAATCGAGACAGGGGCCGGTGTATGCCACATCTACTTTGATGAAGAGGGAGACCTTGAAATAGGGACAAATGCAGTAAACAATTCCAAGACACGCAGGGTAAGTGTCTGCAATGCGCTCGACTGTCTTATTATCCACCGTTCGAGACTTGCAGACCTGCCTCATATATGCGCCCCTTTGATAAAAAGCAATGTCAGAATTTTTGCAGACGAACCTGCATATGCTGCGTTAGACGGACATTACCCGCAGCAACTTCTCTCTCATGCCTCTGATACAAGTTTCGGAACTGAATTTCTGGATTACAAGATGGCTGTCAAGACTGTCGGATCGCCAGATGATGCAATAAGGCACATAACAAAGTATGGTTCTGGACACAGCGAGTCCATAATTTCTGAAAATGAGGAAAACTGCATGAAATTCATTGCAGGCGTAGACGCTGCATGCGTATATACTAACGCCCCCACCTCGTTTACCGACGGTGCCCAGTTCGGTCTTGGGGCAGAGATTGGAATAAGCACCCAGAAACTGCATGCGCGCGGCCCCATGGCGCTTGAAGAGATAACAACCTACAAATGGGTCATTCGGGGGAAAGGACAGATTCGGCCATAATTTTGCCTTATTTTTCTCTACCTTTGTGTGGAGTTAATAAATAAAACCCCCGTAAATATGTCTTTTGTCCATCTTCACGTACACAGTTATTATTCTGTCCTTGACGGAGCTGCACCTATTAAAAGTCTTTTCCAGAGGGCTGCGGCAGACAAACAGCCGGCGCTTGCAATCACCGACCATGGAAATATGTTCGGGGTCAAGGAATTTTTCAAGGTAGCAAAAGGATTTCCCGACATAAAGCCGATTGTCGGATGCGAAGTCTACGTAAATCCAGAAGGCAGGTTCACCAAACGGGGAAGAGAAGACCAGAGTGCCAACCACCTGATATTGCTGGCGAAAAATCTGCAGGGATACTATAATCTGGTAAAGTTGGTTTCACTTGGCCACGTAGAGGGGTTTTATTACAAGCCAAAGATAGACAAACAGTTACTGGAACAATACCATGAAAATCTGATATGCTCATCTGCCTGTCTTGCCGGTGAGGTTCCGCAGAAGATACGGAAAGGCGACATTGCAGGAGCCAGGGAGAGCATTCTCTGGTACAAGAAACTTTTTGGAGAAGACTACTATCTGGAAGTCCAGCTTCACAAGACAGAGGTGCCTGGGATGAGCAATGAGGTATACGAGCAGCAGACGATTGTAAACAGGGCGATTTTTGAACTGGCAAAGGAATGCGGGGTAAAAATCATAGCAACCAACGACGTACACTTTGCCGCCAGGGAAGACGGACCTGCACACGACCGCCTTATCTGCATAAACACAAATGCCAATGTAACGGATACAGACCGGTTGCGATATACGCAGCAGGAGTATCTTAAAAGTGAGGAGCAGATGCGCGCACTCTTTCCGGAGCACCCCGAAGTCATAGAAAACGCCCTCGAAGTTGCCGAAAAGGTGGAAAGATATTCTATCGACTGCGGCCATATCCTGCCCCGGTTCATTCTGCCGGAAGAGTTCAATGATTCGAACATCTATCTGAAGCATCTTACCTATGAAGGGGCCAGGCAGCGTTACAGCGAAATGACTCAGGAAATCAAGGAGAGGATAGACTTTGAGCTCTCCACTATTGCCAACATGGGCTTTCCAGACTACTTCCTGATAGTGCAGGACTTTATAGCCGCTGCACGCAAAATGGGAGTATGGGTAGGTCCGGGCAGAGGTTCGGCAGCCGGTTCGGTTGTCGCCTACTGTCTTGGGATAACTCAGATAGACCCCATGAAATATGATCTGCTCTTTGAACGCTTCCTCAACCCCGAGCGTATCTCCATGCCGGATATAGATATAGATTTCGATGACGAAGGGCGGGGAAAGGTATTGCAGTACGTTGAGCAAAAGTATGGCAAGGACCATGTTTCCCATGTGATAACCTTTGGCACCATGGCCGCCAAAAGCGCCATAAAGGATATAGCCAGAATAGAGCAGGTGCCGCTTGCGGAATCTACGCGACTTGCCAACCTCATTCCGACAAAGCCTTTTGAAGAGAAGGTCAAAAAGGTTGGGAAAGACGGCCATGAGACAGAAGAGACAAAAAAGATTCCAGCCACAATCAAGAACTGCATGGAACGGATTCCGGAACTTAAAGAGGCCTATGAACACTCTGAAATCCCGGAAGTAAGGGAGACCCTCGAATATGCGATGGAACTGGAAGGATGCGTAAGGAATACCGGTGTACACGCCTGTGCCGTAATCATAGGACGCGACAACCTTCTGGAGCATATTCCAATCTCCATAGCCAAAGACAAGGAGAGCGGTGAAGACATGTGGGTGTCGCAATATGAAGGCAAGTTCATAGAAGACGTGGGAATGCTCAAGATGGACTTTCTCGGGCTAAGAACACTCTCCATTTTAAAGGAAGCTGTCTCAAACATAAAAAAGCACAGAGGGATAGAACTGGATATAGACCATATTCCCTTGGATGATGCCGCAACATATGAACTTTTCGGACGAGGCGATACCGTTGCCACATTCCAGTTTGAGTCCGAAGGAATGCAGAAATGGCTAAGAGAACTGAAACCTAACAGGTTCGAAGACCTCATTGCCATGAATGCACTTTACCGTCCGGGCCCTATGGACTATATTCCCGATTTTGTAGACCGCAAGCACGGACGCAAGAAGATTGAATATGACCTGCCGGAGATGGAAGAGATTCTGAAAGACACCTATGGTGTAACCGTCTATCAGGAGCAGGTGATGCTTCTTTCGCAAAAGTTGGCCGGATTTACAAAAGGCCAGGCCGACGGTCTGCGCAAGGCTATGGGTAAAAAACTCATAGACAAAATGATGGAATTACAGGCAAAGTTCATGGAAGGCGGAATAGAAAACGGGCATCCCAAGGAGATACTGGAGAAGATATGGAAAGACTGGACGGCCTTTGCAGAATATGCCTTCAACAAGTCGCACGCGACATGCTACGCATGGGTAGGCTATCAGACTGCCTATCTTAAGGCCAACTACCCTGCTGAATTCATGGCGGCCAACCTCAGCAGCAACCTCAACAACATAGAGGATATAAAGAAACTCATGGATGAGTGCCGCAGGATGGGGATTTCGGTTCTAGGACCCGACATAAACGAAAGTGACGTCACGTTCACTGTAAACAAAGAGGGGAACATCCGTTTTGGGATGGCAGGAGTAAAGGGAGTTGGAGCGGCTGTAGTGAACAGCATAATAGAAGGACGCGCAGACGGCCCGTACAAAAACATATTCGACTTTATAGAGAGAAGTTCTGCCAAGGCTCCCGTCAATAAAAAAACCATAGAATCCCTTGCGTATGCAGGAGCCTTCGACTCATTTCCGGAAATTCGCAGGGAGCAGTTTTTTGCCGTCAACGCAAAAGGAGAACTCTTTATTGAGGCACTGTGCCGGTACGGCTCAAAGGTTGCGGCAGATACTCTGAACAACTCATCATCGCTCTTCCAGATGGAAGACGAAGGATTCAAACCCACACCTCCTGAAATTCCGGTAACCGGCGAGACAAACAAGCTGGAGTTCCTGAAAAAGGAGAAAGAACTCACCGGAATCTACCTCTCTGCCCATCCGCTCGACATATACAGGTTTGAGATGAAGCATCTTGTACAGTTTACGCTGCAGAAAATCAACCAGGTAATGAAAGAAGGGCTGTACAGCGAATTCGGAGAGAAAGAGTTCTCCATTGCGGGCCTGGTGGGCAACGTGGTCAGAAAAAACACAAAGACAGGCCGCCCGTATGCCACATTCTCACTGGAAGACTACAGCGGTTCACTTTCACAATCTCTCTTTGGCAAGGATTATGAGAATTTCATTCCTTATATGGAAGAGGGACAGGCACTTTACCTGCGTTGTGCCTTTGTGCCGCGTTACCAGGCAAAAAAGGAGAACAACAATGAAGAAAAAAGGGAGATTACAGGCTATGAACTGCGAATCCGCAAGGTTTCCCTGCTGGCAAATGTCATTGAAGAGCTTCTCAAATCCTTTACGCTTACACTTCCTGCCGACAAGATAGACGCACAGTTCCGCAAAAAACTGCTCAAACTGCTCAAACAGACAAAAGGGAAAAAACCGTTCAACGTAAGAATACTGGAATACAAGGAAAAAATTGCCGTAGAGCTGGTTTCCAGAAAATACAACATAGACATTACCGCAGAACTGATAGAACTTATAGAATCCTACGGATTCGAATACTCGATAGAGTGAGTACTCTTTTTACAGATACACAACCTCGAAACTGCTCGGCCATGCCGATATGAAGATGACCCAGGTGTATGCCAAGATTGTCAACAAGAAAAAAGACGAGGCGGTCAAAAAGAAAGCAATTATAGGTAACAATACCTTTTTTGTTGTCCGAAAGGAGTTGTATTGCCAATGAAACAATTGTTCGATAATCGATGTTTCTTTTATCCATTTGTTTCCCGTTCTATTGCCCATTGTGTATCGGATAATTCTATTGCCTCTGCTTGCAGATTGAATGTCAACTCTTCCAACGACGTAAGGCGGTTGGGATATTAGGTTTCCCCTATGGGATTTTACTGTCAGACGGGCAAGCACGGAGAGAAAACGGTTTCGGCAAATGCCCGATACTCCTAACGACTTTATTAGTAATAATATTGTTAGTAATAAATATATTACTTACCTTTGCGCTGGAACAACCGTTGAAGATCATGGAGAACAAGCCTTTTATATTCGGTGTCGCCACGTCGGGCGACAACTTTACCGACCGGGAGAAAGAAACGGAACGCCTGTTGCTGAATTTCCGGCATGGCGTGAATACGGTACTGATTTCGCCCCGTCGCTGGGGAAAGACCTCTTTAGTGCAGAAAGCGTCTCGCCTGGCACAGTCCGATAAATTGAAAATCGTTTATATCGACATTTTCTCGTGCCGCAGCGACCGGGATTTTTACGATGCTTTTGCGTCTGCCGTTCTCAAACAGACCTCCTCGAAGGTGGATGAATGGCTGGAGAATATCAAATTATTCCTTTCCCGTATCAGCCCTAAAATCTCGATAGGGACGGACCCGATGACGGACTTCTCCATATCGCTCGAACTGAATCCCAAGAGCAGCGACATCGACGAAATCCTGCAACTCCCCGAAAAGATAGCGCAGAAAAAAGGTTATCATATCGTCGTCTGCATCGACGAATTCCAGCAGATCGCCGAGTTCAAGGATTCCAAGACATTTCAGAAGCGGCTGCGTTCCGTATGGCAATTGCAGAAATCGGTCTCTTATTGTCTGTTCGGCAGCAAGAAACATCTGATGAACGAACTGTTCGAGAAAAAGAGCCTGCCGTTTTACAAGTTCGGCGACGCCATTTATTTACAGAAAATAGGAACAGCGGATTGGATCGACTACATCTGCGGACGTTTCGAGGCTACGGGCAAACATATCTCGAAAGAACTGGCCGAAAGAATATGCCAGATAGTGGATAACCACTCATCTTATGTGCAGCAGTTGGCGTGGTTGGTATGGATACACACGGACGAAGTTGCTACGGAGCAGGATTTCGAGGCGGCATATCAGGATATTATCGACCAAAACACGCCGCTGTTCGAGAAACAGACCGAGAGTCTTACGACCTATCAGATGAATTTCCTGCGAGCCATTTTAGATGGAGTTCACAGTGAATTTACCACACAAGAGGTTTTGCAAAAATATCAACTCGGCTCATCGGCCAATGTCAGCATCGTAAAACGGGCATTGGTCAAGAAAGAGCTTATCGAAATCGAAAAGCGTCAGGCGATAATTCCCGATCCGGTAATGAAAGAGTGGCTGAAACGGGAGTTATACGGAGCATGGATGCATTAAATATTTGCCGGTTGGAGTCGCTGCGCAGGTTGATAATTGCTTGAATCATGTTACAAAAGCCTCCATGTCGTGCGGCTTTTGCTTTAATGCGTTCCGGTGTTTCCTGAGGATCAGTCCTACCAGCAGAGGATATTGTCCTGCAGCAGCCGGCTTGCCAGTTCCAACTGAGAAAGGACATAGTCACCATTCATGTAATGCGAGAAGTGGCGCCAGTAATCGCCATCCGGTCGATCTTGAACCGGAGAATGGGAAAAATAAATTTCCCGTCCCAATCCTCTCCGAGACCGCCGATGAAGACAAAAGTTTGCCATGCGGCCATCTTCCGGCGATAGACCAGATTTTGGAATGCCGACCAGTCGTCCTTCGACATGCCGTGCCTGCACCATAGCTTGTATTCTTGATATTCGGCTTCCATCTCTTTTTCAAAAGCCTCTTCCGAGCGACCTTCCGTATCGGCAGACTTGTCACGCGTATCGTTCGCTGCTTCAAGGCGATCCCAATCAATGTCGTTGGCAGTCCTGAAGGCATAGGACATTCCCTCCCCTGCGGGATGTCTGGCCCATTCTTCCACCTCTTTGGCCTGCTCCTCTGCCTGCATGCGCTGCCACTCCTCCTCCAGTTGCAGCAGGCGGCGCTCATTCTCCGCCGTCATGGGCACCGTTGCATCGAAAATATCGTCAGCACCGCTGCCCGTCAGCAGGGATTGGCAGGCCGAGCCATCGTTGCTGCCACAGGTAAAAAGCCTTTTCCCGAATTTCCGGGCGATTTTCATTGCATACCTCGTATTGTTGCTCGGGGTGTGTTGAATGACGATAATCGGATTGGCCAAAGCGACTTGCAGACGGATGCAGGCTTTCGTATGCGACGGAGAGGCCTTTCCCTCCGGCGGCTGTACGGAGAGCAACAGGCCGCCATGGCTCAGAATATCCTCGCAAAGGTATTGTTTCGTCATGGAACCTATCCGATTCAATCCGGACGCAATAAGGACAATGCATTTGTTACCGCGAAGTGTGGCGCCTCGAAACAACGCAATGCGGCAACCAGTCCTACCATGACATAGTCGTACGCCGCACAGTTAAAGCCCATGTCGTACATCCGTGCGAAATCTTCTTGATCGTCCGTTCGTGCAACTGCTACTGCCACTAACCGAGGGTGTTTCAACAGCCTGACATCTCCTTGTGCTCAGATTTTCTGCGACATATCCTTGCCCATAGCACGGAATATCCACGGATAACTCGGGTCGGAAGGTTCGAGTGTAATGATTGCATGGTTTGTCATTGGTGTTGAATTTTGGTTTCTGACAAAAATAACAGCTGCTTATGCTGGATTGCAGCATAAGCAGCCGATTCTTGCATTTTCCTGTATTTTCGCAGGTTCAATCGCGCGGGGAAGATCCGTTGCAAGAGAACCGCTTCTCGATGTTGGCTTTTACCATCTTCTCCGAAGCCATACCGTGTAATCAATGTTCGATAGGTCATACATTCTCATATACCTAAACCTCACAACATCCGATTCAGCCCGTTCAGTAAAATAACGGACAGAATCACGGTCTCGACGGAAAGTTCATAAATCCGGTAGCTTTACATCGGAAGTTGCTTCTCGTCTATCTCTTTCAAGATGTTGTTGATATATTGATACAGATATTCGACGAGACTGCCGTCGACCATTTGAGTTACATCCCAATATTTTTCATCCATCCATTTCCATCCATATGGCCACCATTCCTCGCCTTCACGAGGCGTATGACTCCCGGGACCGCTAAGACAATCCATTATTTGAATCTTTTTAGCCCCCTGCTTATTGGTGGTAATTCCAATCAATACGTTTTTACCCAACGTATTGCCCCAATATATGCTAATCCAATATTGCGTCCAATTGACATGTTTAACGGTAATACCTTTATTGCCGATTTTAATATCCCATTCGTCATTAAATTTCTCTTTTAATGGGGTTAGAACATATAAACTGAAGATACGTTCTTTCCACTTTGCTCCCAAATTAATAATACTGCGGATCGAATCAATGTTCTTCGGGTCGGTCATGACTTTAAGCAATTCATCTTGACTGTTCCTGTCCATGTCGTTCATTGTTAGTTGGTCGATAAGATGTTTATATTGAATTAGGGTTTCGCGAATGAGGGGACGGCGTGCGGCAAGTTCGATGCAACGCTTCAGCCAATCGGAAATCTCATGTTTATAGCTTATTGCATAATAATCTTCACCCAATGTCAACTTTTCTCCTCGTGAATCTTTAGAGGCATCGTTGCCGTTCAAGGTCAGGTAAAGCAACCTGAATCCTCCCGGGTAATTTCTTCTGCCGTAATTGTAATACCGCATCAATTGTTTTTCCTGATCTCCGGCATAGATCTTATTTTCGATAATAATTGCTTTACCCTTGAACTCGATTATAATGTCGAGCCGGCCTCCTTCGGTACAGTCGTCGTTTTTACCTCCGATGCTCCATTCGGTATGGACCTCTGCCGATCGCGTGTCGAATTCCCATGATCCCAGACAATCTGTTGCGCTGATGAAAGATCGGAGAAATTGATCTCCAAGTCCATGGCTGCCATCAGGATTCAGCAGTTCGGCAATGAATGCAGAATGGGTCCGCGTTTCGTCGGCTGTTAGGTTCAGAACGTTAAAAATGTTGAAGAGCTCACTACGTTTGTAGGCTTCATCTTTCTCTATCTTGGATTTTTCCAAGATGTGTTTGACATCATCCAAAAGTTTTTGCAAGTTTTCCATATTATCATATTAGTTTGAACTCTAAATCGCTTCTTGAACAACCAATACGCTTGCAGTCGAATTGTATATCAACCGCCATGTATCTTCTAGCTGCAGATTCAGACTGTTCGTTCAGCTGAGAAACACTATCATTTGTTGATTTGTCCCAACTCTCCGGAGTCCAAATCAGACCAAGTATAAGATAGGAAATCAAACCGGTGCTTATCGCAACTGACCACCCGTATTTAAATTTTTTCTTTACAACATCGAATTCGGGGTTGACCCAGAAATCTCGTGGAGCGATGCTCATCTCCACACTGTATGTGTAACCGATGAGGAATCCGATCAAACCCAAAATTCCAGCTGCGCCCATCTGCCATTCAATGGCCCAAAGTATTGCATCCAAAATTATAATTCCTGCAATACTTCCTACCAAAAAAAATAAAGTTAAACATCCTACCATAATAATTATATTTTAAATTCCATGTTTTATGTTCTTTGCAGACTGACTGGATAAAAAATCGGCAATCGCATCTGCGATCTTCAATCCTGTGGCCAGTTCGACCCAAAGCCATTGGCCGTTGGGGTTGCATTCGAGGAAAACATATTCGCCGTCGGGCGTTACGATAAAGTCGAAACATCCGAAATTCAAGCCCATGTGTTGCAGATACCTCCGGCATTTGTCCGCAATCTCTTCCGGCAAATTGAAAACTTCGTGTCTCATCCCGTGCTCGTATCCCTGCCGCCAGTCTATACGCCCCGTCTCGTCGGTTTGGCTTTGTGAATCAATACGGCAGGCGAATACCCTCTCTCCGACAACGGTAATGCGCAACTCGAACGCCTTGTCGACATACTCCTGTACGAAACTAACCGTCTGTGAAAATGCCTCTTCCGGCAGCCCTGCCAGCGTGTCGGCAGCGATTTTCTGCGTATAGAATACATACTGCTGCATGTTTGCTTCATCCCAGATATAACTATTCTCGATTGGTTTGACCGTCAGTTCGGCACATCCGTCCGCCAGCCTCTGCAAAGCGGCCTTGCGATTGGAATAGCATGTGCGGGGCGTTGTGAACCCTACCTCGTGTGCCACGCGGTATTGCAGCATTTTCGAGGAGGCGGCTCGGTCGTTGGCGATGCTGCCTATCGAAGGGACATCCTTAAGGTAATAACGCAAGAAGGCAAGAAATCCCAACGCCTCCTCGAGATTGTGCCGGTCGATCTGTGCGCTGCTTTTCAAGGGCAGTTCGGCCGGTTTTTCGGGACGGCGGTCCCACACGGCGGTAAGGTCTGCCTGTCGGAGCTCCAGCCCGTTGGCAAGGTTGCGTATCCGGAAGTCGGTGCGTGCGCCGTCTGCCGTCCATTCGAAGTCGTAGTCGGCGAGCAGCGCCTCGGTGTTGAGCCGGAAAAGGGGCACGCCCCGCGCCGACAACCGTTCGATTACCGGCGTGGGGTGTACATCCTCCTTGTTTGTAATCAGCAGAATCATTTTACGTTTTTGCTGTCATCTATTTCGTTTTTGCGATCCGTTTTAATGCCCTTTTGTAACTTATTCATCTGATAACTTGTGCCACGTGTTCTCAGTGAATAGGTTCCTACGACACGCATATCCATCGGGATAATCTGCGCAATGGGGTCATACATGATGCACCCGTCGTGTTCGAGCGTTTCGATCGGCTGAGGCTTCGTGCAGCCCACGAGCAGCGGCAGAATCGGTGCGCCGCCCTGATTCATTTGAATCTGTTTCATAAGTTTGATTTTTTAAAAAGTTTAGTAAAAAAATACTCCAATTTGGAGGTATCGCCATCAATAAATTTACGGTCAACGCATACCCAATCGGTAACGTTGTCGTATGGAAAAATATATGCGACGAACGGGATGTCATCCGATTCCTCGTCGCCAATACGATGCGTATGAATTTGAAGACGGGTAACGGGAATTATGTAATGCCGTTCCTGGCGGCATACGAGCTCGCCTTCAGGGGTCATCGGACTACTGTCGGCATATTCGCAATTCGTTTTATAGGCAGCAAGCAGACCGAAACGCTGCATCGCTTCGTCGTATGCGCAGGTATTGTCTTCCAGTATCTCTTTCCTGTTTTTCATCTTCAACCGAATACAGTCGTTGTCCGAGACGGCATCCTGCACTGCTTTATTGCCGCTATCATACTCTTCACAATCAAAATCATAATGAGGCAAGTTGATCAGCGATTCATCGTTGGCATCATCAAAATCGGCAAAGAGAACAACCCGACAATTCCATCCCATTGACGGAGAATTGTAGGCTATAACCGTATGTTGTTTCCAGGTCTCTGTTACACTCTTTTCCACCGTGTAATTCTGGGAGAATATCTCGATCCGCCCTTGTCCCTGACAGTCGGGGCAGGGCACCTGCCCGTGCCCTTGGCACTCCGAACACGAACCAGTCTTTATGCGCTCCTCGCCCGAAGCGTAATAACCGTCCACATATTGCTCGCGGCCCGAGCCTCCGCATGCCGGACATTTCAGCCGCCCTGTGCTGTTGCAGGCATCGCAGGCTACAAAAGCTTCGCTCGCTCGAGTTTGGTGTTTTCTGAGAACCACGCATTCATCTTGAATTCCCTCGGTCCGCAATTGTTCCTTTTGCTCATCGGATAATCCACGTTCCCAAAAATCCAAATTGTAATTGATATTCTCCGGAGCCTCGGAAAATTCCGGCTGTAATATGTCATTGATGACCTTTGTATGGATTGGTCGACTTTTTCTTTGACAATATTCTCTGGCATAACAAAAGAACTGTTGCAAATCCGAATCGGCAATCGACTCGACCTGCTGCCAATCGACAATTAGTTCGACTGTTTTTGGATAGAATGTAGGATTTTTCAATTGACAGAAAACATTTTGGTTCATATTGATGTAAAAAGAGCGCGACCCCCAACTTTTTATCTCCAGGGTCCGACCAAGGTACCCATACCACAAAAAGCGAAGCCCGCGCAGCACGCAAGATCCGACGCTTCGGCTCTGTAGTATTATCCTTTTACTTGGTCGGTTCAGGAGATAAAGAACAAGCCGTCGAAACTGTTAATATGTCGTTGTATTCTATATCATGTTTCAAATATACAACTTTTTTGCCTGCTGCGCAAGGCTTCGCAATTAGGTCTCATAAAATCTAAAACAGGGTCCGTTCGTTTTTCAGGTTGATGAAGAACCATTCATCGTCTTTGCAGGCGGCAATCCGTTCGGGATCATCGCCAGAGCGAATGTCGTCGTATTCGAACGACACGAGCAGCTGTCCATCGAGCGAGAAGATTCCGGTACGGAAAATGGGCTTTGCACGGCTGCGCACGGACTCCCGCACGGCTGCAACAATCCACTCCGGACCTTGATTGTCCATAATCGGAATGGCATATTGAAGCGGGATTACCTCCGTAAGGCTCCTGTCGATCCCGATATGTATCAGGCCGCAGTCGTTGTATTCCGGGTTCGTGCGGCTCGGAGCACGGACAATGATCAGGTCATCGTCGGCTTCGACGGGCTCAACACCGCATTCCGACATCGGCATAACCTGACGGCCGTTGCGATCGACAAGACCGGCATACGGACGATCGCTCGCCTTGCCCAAGTCATATTGGAAGTATTTCCTGTTGAACGGGCGAATATCCCCATATATTGGCGGGAGTATCTCCTTGCAGTCTGCGGCATCGAGCATGCCGCACGGCGACGCGTATCTATCGCCGCATCCGTAAACGATGCGATCGCCGTAGAGTTCTGCCCATTCCGTACCGTCGGGCAAAACGATCTCGGAAATCCGTTCACCGCGTCCGTCTATGTAATACCATTTGTCGTCCTGTTTGGCAAGAGTACGGCCGCTATCATGCCATGCATACTCAAAACGGAGCGAAAACGGGACAGTCTGCTCGCCATCGGGCGTGAAGATCGCCCAATATCCGGTATGCGGATTTTCGACAATGAAATTATCGCCTATGTGGCCAATACGTCCGTATTTCTCGGGAATAATCTGACGACCTGTCCGATCTTGAATCCCGCAGCGATTTTGTTGGGTATGGGTATAAAAAAGGCCGTCATGTCCCGGTATGGGCCATGGCCTTCGATTCGGATCGATGGCAACCCATGTTCCGTTTTCGGTGTCGAAAAGCCGATATTGGGGATTGTTCGATGAAGTAATGCAGCACTGGATATACCGCTCAGCAATACCCATGCGCCATGGAAAGCCACGAAACACGGGTTCGGCGACAATCCTGCCGTCGCGGTCAATGATGCCATAGCGTTTGTTGCGTCCGCTACCGACAGTAAATTCGGCATAGCCATTGCGGGCTCTATAAAGGTCGGTTATTCGTCGAGTGTCGATAGCCATGATGTTATTTGTTCTGATGGTTTTGATATAAATCCTGTCCTATTGCCTGCATGTGGGAACGCAACCATGCGGGTTCTAATATTTCAATATCATGCTCGGCATTCGCCGCGTGTGTGAGTAGTTCCTGTTGAAAATCGAGCGTCGGACGCAGTCGGAACTCGAAGATGGAATCCTCCTCCGAGATGACGGTCTCGCGCTGCGAGGCATGCAGCGGCAGCGTGCGCAGGTATTGGCGTTGAATGCCCTGCACCCGGACACGCACCCGCTCGACGGGGCAATCCTCATCGACGGTTATCCCGAACGAATCGGCAAAATAGGCTTGAGGATCGAAATCTTTGGGCTGCGTAAAGGTATTTTCCGTTGTACGAAGTTCCTGAATGCGGTCCAGTGCGTACACCCGCAGCCGCTCGTCGCTCAAACTGCAAGCCACGACATACCATCGCTGCCGAAACACCTTAACGCAGTAGGGGGCAACTTCGAACGTACGGGCTGTATCATTCCAGAAACTTTGGTAACTCATATCCATGGTCAGACTGTCGCGCATCGCCTCAATAATTTGCGTCAGGAAGCGCTGTCCGGATGGAATCTCCTCGAAGAGTATGCGCCGTTTGAGATGATGGCTCTCATTGATTAGATGGTTCACGGCAAAGGTATTCAGCAGCCAGGTCCGCACGCCGCCCCGCTCCATGTCCTCGGCGTGCTCGATATAGTAGAGGTATCCGGCCCGACGGTCGCATTCGATGTTGATGTCAAACATCTGCTGAATGGCATTTTTGTGGTTGTGGAAGGTCTTCAGGGGAAGCTCTTCGCCCGTTTCGTTAAGCGACGAACGCTGCCAACGCTCGTTAATCTCTTTGAACGATATACGCCCAGCGCGGTAGATTGTATCGACCAGCCAGACATAACGGTTAAACAACATGGCGGCATTGCTTTTCGATGAGTCGCGTGATTGCATTTTTTCTGATTTCATATTTTCTGTTTTTCCATTTGTTTTTACTCTCCGGACCCGGCCCACACTTCGACTATCAACACCCATCCCAACCAATTCAACGTATCGGAGTCGAACACAACCTCCGGTGTGCCGCCCGCCGCTTTATGCAGACTGTCGAGAATGGAGGAAGCCTCTTCGAAAGTTACATCGTATTTTCGGGAACTGCAAAAACGGACGAACAGGTGCCGGCATCCGCGCAGGACGGCAATCGCCTCGGCGCGGGTCTCGATGTTACGGCATATCATTTCCTGCCGGTTGTCGGCCCTGCCCGGATCCGATTCGAACCAGAACCTCTGTACGGGCAGCCGGCGTTCGAGATAGCTGCGGGTCTCTTCGGGATGCGTCTGCCAGCGCTCCGGTGCGGTCCAGTAGAGCCAGTCGTATTGCGAATCGAGCGGATTGCTTATGCCAGAACTTGCAAATGTGGAATCCGCGGGTTGCCGCCACTCCTTTTTCCATTGGTTCCAGATGGCATTCCGTTCCGTATCTCTCTGCGATCCAGACCAGCCAGCGGGCCAGCGCCTCCGTTTCGGAAATCTGTTGACCAGGGTACAGTTTGAGCAGAATCGCCCTGCGAGGATTGGCTCCCGGATAGTTGCGGCCATGCAGCCTCGTCCAAACTCTGATGCATGAAGTCGTCGTTCCATGTCTTTTCATTCTGCGGCGTGATGTTGCCGTTTCGTTCGTTGGTTGTCATATCCGTCTGTTTTAATTGGTTTACATTGCAAAGATAAGGCTCACTTATGCCAAATAATGACATACATTGTGTTCACTGTAATTATTTCAAAAACTTTCTACGAGTAGCAGTTCTGCCTCCACTCCCAAGTCAGAACGTGTTCCGAGTTTACAAGGGTACAAAAGACAAATCACCTATGGTTTACAATTCTGTAGTGAAAATAAGCTCGAACAACAGTATCGTTAGGTTAACAATCAAATATATCATGTCTATATTTGATGCATTTTCTTTTTTTAATTTGTTCATTTGCCCCTCTCATAAAAATGATATCTTGATGAGTTGTCCTATAGTTGTATTTGATTAATGTATCTGGCTGATATTGTATACTTCACAACACTTAGAGACATGTAGACAGTTGTTATGTTGTTTCTAACAGTGGTCTATAGCTCGATATATGGCTTGCCGCCTAGTTTTCATACATTCTGTTCTGATATAAATTGGACTATCCGTTCTGTTTCACTCGGATCTATCCATGCACCTTGTACTCGGGTCATCTTCCCTGCAACTGACACCAACATGTCACCGTGACCAATAAGTCGTTCAGCGCCCGGACTGTCGATAATCGTCCGCGAATCAAATCTCGATATCACACGGAAGGCAATGCGGGCCGGGAAGTTGGCCTTGATCAGGCCCGTAATGACATTCACATCGGGTCGCTGCGTGGCGATAATCAGGTGTATACCTGCGGCATGTCCCATCTGGGCCAGACGCACCACGAGATTCTCGATCTTGCGGACGGACATGATGAGGTCGGCAAACTCGTCGATCACAACCACAATGTAGGGCAGATAACGGTGTCCGTGCCGGATGTCGAGCTGCCGCGAAGTAATTTTTTTGTTGTATTCGGCGATATTGCGCACGCAGGCTTCCTTTTGTAGTTCCAGACGATTATCCATTTCCAGACAGAGGATATTGAGCATATCGACAGCCTTATAAGAGTCAGTGATGATGGCCTCCTCCGACTCCATCTTGGCCAGGAAGTGGCGCTCTATCTTCCCATACGGTGTAAACTCGGTTCTCCAAGGATTGATCATCACGAATTTCAGCTGTGTGGGATGCTTGCTGTAGAGTAGCGAGGTGATCATGGCATGCAGAGCCACAGACTTTCCCTGACCGGTAGCTCCAGCTATCAGCAGATGCGATATTTCGGTCAAATCCAAGATAAACGGTGCATTTTCCACGGTTTGTCCGATTGCCAGCGGAAGCTCTGCTTTGTTTCCCCGGAATGTCTCGGATTGAATAAGCGAATACATGGATACGGTCCCACGATTTGCATTCGGAATCTCGATAATAATAGCAGGGAGGAAAGGATCTATTTCCGCTATACGTCCACGCAACACATCAAGCGGCAAGGCAAGTTCTGCTTCAAGACGTTTTATTTTAGAAAACTTATACCCGGGAAGAAGTGTTACCTCGTAACGTGTTATGGCCGCACCGATTGTGGTTTCGATCCGGGCAATTTTTATTCCTAATTGTTCCAGCGCTTGTTTGAGCCTGTTTTCATTTTCTGCGATTTCCGCGATCGATATCTTTTCTTTTCCATCGTTTCGTTTTTCCAAAAGCTCAACAGAAGGAAATCGGTAATTGGAAACATGTCCGTTTTCGGTCGTCATCATGCTTAAAGTTTTCATTATGATCAAATTTAAAAGTTTGTTTCTGCGTAAAATATGATATGTCAATGAATTAAACAAGTGTTGTGGCGGTACATCTGTCTGGCAGCTGATCGCTACCATCGATCTCGGTAAAACGCATCAGATCTTTTAGAAAACGGAGTTTAATATCAGTAACGTCACCGTTACGGTGCTTGGCAATGATCAACTCGGTCACACCTGCTATGTCCATACCGTTTTCATCGACGGTCATGCCGTAATATTCTGGACGGTGGATAAAGATGACGAGATCAACATTCTGCTCAATGTCGATGGCTTTCAAATAGTCTAAGCCGCTCAACTTCGGTCGTTTATCGGCTGTCGACAAAGATCTGTAGACATTGGAGAGGACGATGATAGGCAGATCGAACTCTTTGGCGACAGCCTTGAGCGAACACAAGATGGCGGCGACCTCCTGCTCGCGGTTCCTTTTGTTGTCGTGGCAGCCAAGGTTCATAAGCTGCAGATAGTCGATTACGATCAATTGGATGTCGTGCTGGGTCTTGAGTTTCTCGACTTTAGATCGGAGCTCGGTGATGCTCAGCGCGGGGGTGTCGTCGATGAAGAGCGGGACGTTGGCCAGAGGCGAAATTTCTAGATGCTTCCTTTGATCTGGAGTCAGTTGGCCGTTGCGCAGATCGCGTGAATCGAGTCCCGATTCGGCAACTAACAACCACTTCTCCAATTGTTGTGCGCTCATTCCGAGCGAGAAGTAACCAACGGGCTTGTTGTAGTCTATTGTTATGTTGCGGGTCATGGACAGCGCGAAGGTTGTTTTACCCATACTGGGTCGTGCGGCAATGATGATCAGGTCAGATGGCTGCCAGCCCATCGTCACGCGGTCGAGAGCCATAAAACCAGAAGGTACGCTGTTGAATGCGCTTTTGTTTTTGATATTCTCTTCATGGGAATTCCGCGTTGCTTTATCGTAATAGTCGCTTTAGTCGGGATGGGATCCATTTTGGAGGGTGTCATATTGTCTGCGCAGGTAGGCGTCGACCCGGTCGTCGTCGGCGAGTTTTATTTCGGGTCGCTCCGGCAGATGCCGTTCAATTTACGGTGTCATATCCGCCCATTCGACCTTATGCATGAGTTCGCAAAGTGTCATCGTTTTTCTTTGTACTGATTATGCGCCAAAAATAATCAGAAGATAAGCCAAATCACGACACAGGTTTTGCTGCCGAAATAATTGTCCCGGGGATGACGTCATTTGGG
>CASGEW010000028.1 GCA_949300615.1 uncultured Bacteroidales bacterium | reverse complement strand
AGGGCGTGAAGATAGAAAGCGATAACAGTAGGAGCAATGTCGGCGGCGTGGCGGGATATAGCTATGGCAACATTGAAAACTGCTCGGTGTCGGGCAGCGTCAGCGGCAGCGGCATGAACGGCTTTGCTGGCGGTGTAGTAGGCTACCAATCGGGCGGTTTCCTTACCGGATGCAGCTCCTCGGCCACAGTGAATGCCGGGAATATAGCCGGCGGCGTGGCAGGTAGCACGTATCCTGCCACCCTGACCGCCTGCTATGCCACGGGCGATGTGACCCTTGAAAGTATCAACTCAGGCAGCAGCTATGCCGGCGGCGTGGTGGGAGACAACACCAACAGAAGCACTGTCATTGCCTGCTATGCTTGGGGCAGCGTGACCGGTAGCGGAATCGGCATCATCTATGTAGGCGGCGTAACGGGAAACAACGATATAGGAGGCACCCTGACTGCCTGCTACCATGCCAAGGGAGCTGTCAGCGGCCCGGACGGAACCACAGGAGGCGTGGCGGGACGGAACTACAAGGATCCCATGTTTGGTGGCGGTATCATCACCGCCTGCTACTGGGGAGGCAACGGTCAGGAACAAGGCATCGGTGAAGACCAGGCAGGTACCGGCGGAACCACCAAGGTGACGGACGGTAACTGGTCAGGAGCCAAGGATGCCATGAACGACGCCCTGAGCGGATCAGGCTGGCAGTACCAATCCGGCGACGACGGCCTACCCATATTGAAGTAAAGTAACCTCTAAACGACAGGCATCATGAAACGAACTACCATACTAAATATACGAAGCTGGCTATTTGCCAGGTGTAACTTTTAAAGGATGGGATTATGAGATTTTTTACTTTACAAGCGTGTATTGGTTCGGATATCGCGCAGCAGAAAGGCATCGACAATACCCCGACGCCGGAGGTGGAGGCCTGTATCGTAGAGACGGTAGAGCAGTTGTTAGACCCGCTGAGCGAGGCGTGGGAGGCCTATTGCCGCAGCAACGGGCTGGGAGTATCGGGTATCGACATAACTTCCGGTTACCGGTGTGTGCAACTCAACAGAACGGAGGGTGCTTCCTCCACCTCGGCACACTGCCGGGGATATGCCTTCGACCTGGTGCCGGCCAACGGCAAGATGCGGGAGTTTAAACGGTTTTGCCGCGACTACCTTGCCGACAAAGCCTTTGACCAACTGATTTCGGTAGAGGAGAGAACCGGAATGCCTCGTTGGATACACGTGGGCTACAAACATCCCGATGGCCATTCGCAACGCAGGCAATTCCTCTCCCGGGTAAACGGTAAATATAAAGCAATGACCGATTGACCGTAACTGCGGAACAGCGGTCAGAAACGCACCCCAAAAGACCATCGAGCGGTGCAGGCGGCTATTTCCCCCTGACCGGGAGAGACAAAAACAACCCTCTCCGCCCCGGTAAACGGGGTGCCGGGCATGGAGGGTGTCGGGCTTAAAAACGCAGAAGGGACGGTCCCTTACTCGAACAGCTCCTCGTCGCGTATGAGCATGATGACGGCCGAGTGGGGGACAATCAGGTATTTTTCGTCGTCGAACGATATTTCGTAGGCCGCGTTTTGCAGGAATATGGCCAGGTCGCCCTCCTTGGCTTGCAACGGAAGGTAATGCACCTGTTCGTGTTCTCTCTTTTTCCATACCTCCTCCTCTTCGGTGACGGCGGGAATGGGAAATCCCGGACCGGCTTTTACTACATAACCGCTCTGTATCTTTTCGCCTTCCTGTACCGAGGGCGGCAGGTATAACCCGCTCTTTGTCTGGCTCTGGGGATTCTTGGGCTTGATCAACAGCTTGTCGCCCACCATGATGAATTTGTCTATTCTTTTTTCTGCTATGTCGAGTGTCATCTCTGTATCTGTTTTTATGTAGTTGCTGTAATCACGCTTTCCAGTCGCCGTTTGCCCGGATCAGTTCAATCAGTTTCGCTACGGCCAGCGACTCGTCGATGTGCTGCTCTACGCACGTTTTCCCCTTGTAGAGGCTGACCTTTCCGCGCCCGGCCCCCACGTAGCCGTAATCGGCATCGGCCATCTCGCCCGGGCCGTTGACGATGCAGCCCATGATGCCTATCTTCAACCCCGTCTGCCCCTGGGTGGCCGCTTTGATGCGGGCGATGGTCTCTTGCAGGTTGAAAAGGGTGCGCCCGCAACCGGGACAGGAGATGTACTCGGTTCGGGTTATCCGCAGCCGGACGGCCTGCAAGATGGCAAAGGCCGTCCGGGCGGTATCTATCCGTGCCGGTTGCCGGTTCTGTATCCAGATTCCGTCGCCGAAACCGTCCAGGAAGAGCGCCCCGAAGTCGGCTGCCGCTTTCAGCTGCAACGACTCCTCGTCGGATTCGTCGTACTCCTGGGTGAGGATGACCGGGTTTTCGATGCCGAAGAGCATGGCTCTGTGAAAAAACATACGCCATTCGCCTACACAGTTGGGATGTGAGGTGCGGACAACGAGTACCGCGTCGGGGAGGGCTCTGATGCGGGCGGCTGCCTGGCTGGTGAGCTCGTTGCAGTCGAGCAGGAGGAAATGCGGGGCGTCCGGTGGGGTGATCGGGTCGGGTTCTCCCAACCGCCGCAGCGGGTAGGTGGCCGTGCCGTCGGTGAGCTGGCCGGTGGGGAGGAGCTGGAAGTCGGGTTGCGACTCGCCTTCGGAGGCTCCTGCCGGGGCTACGACCACGGGCGCCTGTCCTCCGCCGATGATGCCCACCTTCCGGGAGATGCGGCGCTGGGGATTGCAATAGTCGTATCCGGGGGCCAGTTGTCCGTCGATGGGGGCGTGTCCGGAACGTCGGGCGATGTAGGAGGCCAGCTGGCGGGCGACGGGTATCTCCGCTTCGGGGCTCTCGCTCAACGATACGCGGATGGTGTCGCCGATGCCGTCGGCCAGCAACGCCCCGATGCCGACGGCCGACTTGATGCGCCCCTCTTCGCCGTCGCCCGCCTCGGTTACTCCCAGGTGCAACGGGTAGTGCATCTGTTCTCGCTCCATCTCGCGCACCAGCAACCGTACCGTGCGCACCATCACCCCCGTGTTGGAGGCCTTGATGGAGATGACCACGTTACGGAAATCTTCGGATTGGCAGATGCGCAAGAACTCCAAGCACGACTCGACCATCCCCTCGGGGGTGTCGCCGTACCGGCTCATGATGCGGTCGGAGAGGGAACCGTGGTTTACTCCGATGCGGATGGCCGTGCCGTGTTGGCGGCAGATGTCCAGAAAGGGGACGAACCGCTGGCGTATCTTCTCGATCTCCTGCGCGTACTCCTGGTCGGTAAACTCTATTTTTTTAAAGGTACGGGCGCTATCGACGAAGTTCCCCGGGTTGATGCGCACCTTCTCTACCTGCCGGGCAGCCTCGTAGGCGGCTTTGGGGTTGAAGTGGATGTCGGCTATCAGCGGGGTGCGGTAGCCGCGCCGGTCGAGCTCCCGGCGTATCTCGCCCAGGTTGCGCGCCTCCCGCTCGCCCTGTGCCGTGAGCCGGACGTAATCGGCCCCGGCATCGATGATGCGGATGCACTGCTCGACGCTCGATGCGGTGTCGAGCGTCGAGGTATTGGTCATGGATTGTATGCGGAGGGGATTATCCCCTCCCAACGGCGTGTGCCCGATGGCTACTTCCGAGCTCTTCCGCCGGCAGTAATTGAAGTAACTCATATCCCGGATGCGTTTATAGTCGCCATCCCGCCCCCCGGCAAAAAGCTCCCGGGGGCGGGATGGCCCTCCTGGTTATCTCCCCGGCAGAACCGTCAGTTGGTTTTGTAGGGATACTCTATTTTGGCTAACTCCTTGTTGGCCTCTACGATCTTCTGTGCCAACCCGGCTTTGTAGGCCTCGAACTTTTGCGCAATGGCGCTGTCGCGGAGCGATAACATCTGTATCGCCAGGATGGCTGCGTTGAGCGAGGCGTTGATGCCTACCGTGGCTACGGGGATGCCCGGAGGCATCTGTACGATGGCGTAGAGGGCATCGACCCCCTCTAAACTCGACTTGATGGGGACGCCGATGACCGGCAGGGGCGTCATTGCGGCAATGACCCCCGGCAGGTGGGCCGCCATACCGGCGGCGGCGATGATTACCTGCAACCCGCGGCCTTTGGCTTCGCGGGCGAATTTCTCTACTTCGGCGGGCGTGCGGTGGGCCGAGAGGGCGTTCATTTCAAACGGTATCTCGAACTGGTTGAGCAACGCTGCCGCCTTCTCCATGATGGGCAGGTCGGAGGTGCTGCCCATGATGATGCTGACTAACGGTGTAAGGTTCTTCATGTCGTTATTTGCCTATGAGTGCTTTGTATTGGTCGGCAGAGAGCAGTTGTTCTATCTCCTGCGCGTCGCTGACGGTGATCTTGATCAACCACCCTTCTCCGTAGGGGTCTTGGTTGACCAGTTCGGGCTGATCTTCCAACGCCGGGTTGACCTCTTCGACGGTGCCGCCTACGGGCATGAACAGGTCGGAAACGGTCTTGACCGCCTCGATGGTACCGAAGGTCTCGCCTTGTCCGAGGCTCTCGCCCTGGCTGGTGATATCGACATAGACGATTTCGCCCAACTCTTCTTGTGCGAAATCGGAAATGCCCACGTAAGCGGTTTCGCCTTCGAGACGAATCCATTCATGTTCCCGTGTGTACTTGATGTTGTCTGGAAAATTCATAGTGTATCTGTTTTAAGGGTTCGGAAATTTTCTTCAAAGATAACGAATTGTCAGCAAAATGGCCCAATAAACGCAGGCCATTCCGTTCAAGGCGCCGGCAATGACCTGCCAAAAGGTGTGCCGGTCGAGGTATATGCGCGAGGTGCCCAGTATGCCGGCCCCCAGAATCAGACCTGTCAGCAGGTGTATCGGGAAGATAGACTGGATGGTGCCCAGGGCCAGTACCAACCCGATCAGTCCGCCTATACCGGTCATGTGCGCGCTGATTTTCCATCCGAAGTTGACGGCCATGTCGATCAGCAACGCAAGAATACCGCCTCCGACAAAGGCCAGTACCCAGTAGGGCATCCCGACCTTGTAGAGGAAAAAGGCTCCGCTACCGTATGAAATGACTGTTATGAGGTAGGGTACCAATCGCTCCTTGCGGTTGTTCAATCCCACCGATTGTATCTGTTTGAACTTGTACAGCGCAAAGATGCCGATGGCAGGTAATAGGCCGGTAAGCCCCAGTATGCTCAGGGCTACCGTCAGCTTGATCTGGGCGGGATAGACCTGCATGTAGGAGAAAAGGAAGATGAGCGTTATGCCGTAATAGGGCATGAACAACGGATGTAAAATGGTCGAAAAAAAACGGGCTAAGAATTTCATAACGTCAAATCTGGTTTTAAATCTCTTTGCGCAACCGGGCCACGGGATACCCCAGCTGTTCGCGGTATTTGGCTACGGTGCGCCGGGCGATGGAGACCCCCTGCTCCTGCATGAGCTCGCACAGGCGGTCGTCGGCCAGCGGGTTTTTCTTGTCCTCCCGGTCGATGAGCGACTGCAACATGGCCTTTATCTCGCGGATGGAGAACTCCTTGCCGGAGCTGTTCTGAACCAACTCGCCGAAGAAAAATTTCAAGGGGAATATGCCGAAGTTGGTCTGCACGTATTTGCTGTTGCTCACCCGCGATACGGTGGAGACGTCCAACCCGGCTTTCTGGGCCAGGTCTTTGAGGATCATCGGCTTCAAGGTCATCTCGTCTCCGGTGAGGAAAAATTCGCGTTGCAGCTCGACGATGGCCTGCATGGTTTTGAGCAGGGTCTGCTGCCGCTGCTGGATGGCGTCGATAAACCATTGGGCGGACTCGATTTTCTGCTTTACGAAGAGCAGTGCGTCCCGCTTCTCGCGTGTCTGGTTGGCGGCGTTGCGGTTGTAGTCTTCGAGCATCTCGGTGTAGTTGCGGCTTACTTTCAGTTGCGGGATATTTCCGCTGTTCAGGCTCAGGTAGAGTTCGCCGTCCTGCGTCTCTACCGTGAAGTCGGGGATGACGGGGATGTTGTCGCTGTGACCCTCGTCTTCCCATTGGCTGCCCGGCTTGGGGTTGAGCGTCATAATCTCCTGGATGGCCGATTTCAGCTCCTCTGGGGTAATCTCCAACTGCCGGATGATTTTATCGTAATGTTTCTTGGAAAAATCCTCGAAATAGGTTTCTAAAATCTCCCTGGCCAACTCTCTCTCCGGAGTGGCGGGCTTGTGGCGCAGTTGCAGTAGCAGACACTCGCGCAGGTTGCGTGCCCCTACGCCCGGGGGATCGAACTCCTGGATGATTTTCAGGAACGATTCGAGCTTATCGGGGGATACCTCGATGGAGGTCTGGAAGACGATGTCGTTCGAGATGGCGTTCAGGTCGCGGCGCAAATAGCCGTCGTCGTCGATGTTGCCCACGATGTATTCGGCTATCTTGTATTGCTCCTCGCTGAGTTGGCGTTCGCCCAACTGTTTGAGCAGGTAGTCGTGGAAGGTGGAGCCGCCCGAAAAGGGTATCTCTTCGCGCCGTTCGGCCCGGGCCCGCCGCTCTTCCAGCTTGTATTCGGGGATGTCGTCTTCGCTGTAATAGTCTCCCAGGGAGAGGTCCTCGCCGTCGTTGTTGCCGTCGCTCTCGCCCTCGGGCGTGTCGCTTTCTGCCACCGGGTCTTTTTCGTCGGGTTGCAGAGCGCCCTCCTCCAAAGCGGGATTCTCGACCAGCTCCTGCTTTACCCGCTCTTCAAATTCGGCGGTGGTCAGTTCCAGCAGGCGGATGACCTGTATCTGCTGCGGAGAGAGTTTCTGTTGTAGTTTCTGTTGTAACTGTTGTTTTAGCATCCCTGAAAAGCATCTGTGGTTTCGGCTAACGAAGATAGTGTTTTTTCTTTGAAAAATAGGCCTCCTTGCCGGGTAATATTTTTGAAGATGTGCCGGAATATGCTTTTATTCGCCCGATTATCCGTACATTTGTTTCCGAATAGCCGTTATCGTGGTAGGATAACTCAATATATTATATGGTATGAAAAATAGCGTGAAGATTGTCATAGATGACAAGATACCCTTTATCCGGGGCCTGCTGGAACCCTTTGCCCGGGTCTGCTACCTGCCGCCGGCACAGATTACGCGGCAAGCGGTGGCCGATGCCGATGCGTTGATTGTCCGTACCCGTACCCGGTGCGACGAACGGTTGCTCGACGGCTCCTCCGTTCGCTTTATCGGAACGGCCACCATCGGTACAGACCACATCGATATCCCGTATTGCGAGGCCCGCGGCATTGTCTGGAAGAATGCTCCCGGCTGCAATGCCGTGTCGGTGGCCCAGTATGTCTCGTCGGTGGTGGCGAGCCTCGCCCTGCGCGACGGCTTCGAGATAACCGACCGGTGTATCGGCATCGTGGGCGTGGGGCACGTCGGCTCGCAAGTGGAACGGATGTGCCGGGCCTTGGGGATGCGGGTGCTGTTGAACGACCCTCCTCGGGAGGCAACCGAGGGGAGCGGGGCCTTCGTCTCTTTGGAGCGGATAGCGCAGGAGTGCGACATCATCTCGCTCCATACACCGCTCACGCATGATGGGCCGTGGCCTACTTTCCATTTGGCAGGCGAAGCGTTCTTTGCCGGGGTGAAAAGACGGCCGGTGGTGGTGAATGCCGCCCGGGGCGAGGTGCTGGATACCCGGGCCCTGTTGAAAGCTCTCTCGGAAAACCGGGTGGGCGATGCCGTAATCGATTGTTGGGAGGGCGAACCCCGTATCGACGTCCGGTTGCTGGAACGCGCCTATGTAGCGACCCCCCACATCGCCGGATATTCGGCCGACGGGAAGGCCAATGCCACGCGGACGATGCTGCGGGAGATAGCCCGCTTCTTCGGCTGGGAGCTGTCGCCCGTTGTTGTTGTGCCCGAACCGGAAAACCCGGTGGTCGATTTGTCGGGCCTCGCCGGTTTCCGGGTGGGGAGGGCGTTGCTGGCTACTTACGACCCGATGTCGGATTGCCGCCGGTTGAAAGCCTCGCCCGCCGATTTTGAAACGTTGCGGGGAAACTATGGGTTACGAAGGGAAGCCGCCGCATATACCGTGCAGGGATACACCCACAGCGAGAGACCGCTTCTGGAAAAGTTGGGATTCCGGTTGGGATGATGCTGGAAGGCGAGGCATGGGGAGTACCGTCCCCCGGTTCGTCTCCTTCCTTTATTTTTCCCTCCGCCGTTACTCGGCAGGAGACAGGAGTTGTTCTATGACCTGGGGGTAGTAGCGGTATTCCAGCTGGTGTACCTTTTGGGCAATCTCCTCGGGCGTGTCGTCGGCATCCACCGGGCAGCTGTATTGGGCTATCATCTCCCCTTCGTCGTAGTGTTCGTTTATATAATGTATGGTGATGCCGGTACGGGTTTCGCCTGCCTCTTTGACGGCCCGGTGTACGTGCATACCGTACATCCCCTTGCCCCCGAACTTGGGCAGGAGCGCCGGATGCAGGTTGATGATGCTTTTTGGGAAAGCCTCTATCAGGAAGGTGGGGATACGCAGCAGAAATCCCGCCAGCACGATCAGATCGATGCGGTGTTGCTGTAAACAGGAGAGGATGAGCTCGGGACGGTTGAATCCCGCTTTGTCGAAAACCGCAGAGGGTACGTTCAGGCGTGCGGCGTGTTGCAACGCTCCCGCTTCGGGATTGTTGGAAACGAGCAGGACAACCTCGGCCAGAGGATGCCCCGAAAAATAGGTAATTAAATTTCGGGCATTACTACCCGTTCCAGAGGCGAAAATAGCAATTCTTCTTTTCATTGTTGCTGCGATATTTCGATTTTCTACCCCAAAAAAGTTCCATTTGGAAGAATTTTACCCTAAAAATTTGCACAAAACAAATAAAAGTGTGCAATTTTTGACAAATTCTGTCGGAAATATTTTTTTTGTTTGTAGAAAATATATTCCTTTGCACTACAAAAATAAGAAAGTAAATCTATTAATTAACTAAAAATCGAAAGTTATGTCTGAAATTGCATCAAGAGTAAAAGCGATTATCGTTGATAAATTGGGAGTTGAAGAATCAGAAGTTACCCCCGAAGCAAGCTTCACCAATGATTTGGGAGCTGATTCTCTTGACACCGTGGAATTGATCATGGAATTTGAAAAAGAATTCTCTATCACTATTCCCGACGAACAAGCTGAAAAAATAGGAACAGTGGGCGACGCTATTTCTTATATTGAAGCTAACACGAAATAATCGAAATTACCCTTTCAGGTATGAAATTAAAAAGAGTAGTAGTAACAGGTCTGGGAGCGGTTACCCCCCTGGGCAACAACGTAAAAGATACGTGGGATGCCCTGATTAACGGAGTAAGCGGTGCCGGGCCTATTACTCATTTTGATGCATCTTTGTTCAAAACTCAGTTCGCGTGCGAAGTGAAAAACTTCGATGCTTCCAAATATTTTGACAGAAAAGAACTTCGCAAATTTGACCTCTATGCCCAATTTGCCCTTGTTGCTGCCAAAGAAGCCATGGAAGATGCCAACTTCGACATGGATAAGCTGAATAAAGATAGAGCAGGAGTTATCTTTGCGGCAGGTATCGGTGGTATCCGTACCTTTGAACAGGAGGTAGGATACTATTTCCAACATCCCGAAGCCGGCCCGAAATTCAATCCGTTCTTTATCCCGAAAATGATTGCCGACATCGCAGCCGGTCACATCTCCATGATATACGGTCTTTGCGGACCCAATTATGCTACGGTATCGGCCTGCGCCTCTTCTACCAATGCTATCATTGCTGCTTTCGACCAGATCCGTTTGGGCAAGGCCGATGTGATTGTAACCGGAGGAGCCGAAGCCGCTATCTCGGTAGCCGGAGTAGGCGGTTTTAATGCCATGCACGCCATTTCTACCCGGAATGACGAACCGCAAAAAGCCTCTCGTCCGTTCAGCGCCAGCCGCGACGGATTCGTTATGGGTGAAGGCGGTATATGCCTGGTATTGGAAGAACTGGATCATGCCCTGGCTCGTGGAGCCAAAATATATGCAGAGGTAGCAGGCGGTGGAATGTCGGCCGATGCATACCATTTAACGGCCAGTCATCCCGAAGGAAAAGGCGCGAAATTGGTGATGAGAAACGCGTTGGAAGATGCCGGAATGAAACCCGAAGAGATTGATTATATCAACGTACACGGAACATCCACTCCGGTAGGAGACATCTCCGAAGTCAAGGCGATCAAAGAGGTTTTTGGCGAAAGTGCCTATAAACTGAATATCAGTTCCACCAAATCGATGACCGGCCACCTGCTCGGAGCAACAGGCGCTTTGGAAGCGATGGTATGTGTAAAGACCATCGAAGAAGGCATCATCCCTCCCACCATCAACCACGAAGAGGAAGATGAAGATCCGGAAATAGACTATAAATTGAACTTTACGTTCAATAAAGCCCAAAAACGCGAAGTAAATGCAGCTTTGTCCAATACTTTCGGTTTTGGCGGTCATAATGCGAGTGTAATCGTTAAACGTTTTAAATAACCGTATCTCCGTGTTTAAAACGCTTTTTCATAAGATAAGGCTTTTTGGGCGTAGGCACAAAGAGCCTTATTCGCATTATTATAAGATATTGGGATTCTGTCCCAATGATATTCACCTATACGAACAGGCCTTTTTGCACCGTTCTTCGTCGGTGCGTACCGATGAGGGAAAGTGGATAAATAACGAAAGGCTTGAATTTTTGGGAGATGCCGTGTTCGACTCGATTGTAGCCGATCTCTTGTTCCGGAAATTTGAAAATAAAAAAGAGGGCTTCCTGACCAATACCCGTTCAAAAATCGTCCAACGGGAGAACCTGAATAAATTAGCCGTGAGTTTGGGGCTGGATAAATTGATTGTCTCCGCCTCGCACTCTTGTTCGCACAACAGTTACATTTACGGGAATGCCTTTGAAGCTTTTATCGGCGCCATTTACATAGACCAGGGATACGATACCTGCAAAAAATTCGTAGAAGAAAAGGTCATTACCCCTTATGTCGATTTAAAGAAGATTGTTCACAAGGAGGTCAATTTTAAATCGAAACTGATAGAGTGGGCCCAAAAGCAAAAATTGGAGGTGCAGTTTGCTTTGGTGGACTCGTTCGTGGATGACCAGAACAATCCCGTCTTTCAATCCCAAGCCCTTATCTGCGGAATCTCCGGCGGAATCGGTATAGGGTATTCCAAAAAAGAGTCGCAGCAGTATGCCGCTAAAATGGCTTTGGAAAAAATCAGAAAAGAAAAAGCATTTTTAGAAAAACTTCTGGAAGTCCAGATCTCTCTGCAAGAGGATACGCAAGAAGAGCCCATGGCCAATGCCTCGGATAATCTGCTGTCAGAAGCCGGTTGCTTGCAATCCGAGTCCCCGGAGGCTGCAAAACCCGAGGCCGAGACAGTTTAACGGATTCGGATTCTCCCCTCTCTTGCTCATTTCTCCTTGTTCAAAACGACGCGATGTCGGTATCACCGGAAGAAAAAAAGGTTTCTTGTCTGTAAACGTCAGGACAAAGAATTCGAGAAAAAAATGTTGTTCAGCTCATAATAACTGTGTATTTTTGTGTCTTGGATAATTTATAGATAATCGTTATGAGCGTAACAAAACTATTATCTCACCTATTTGATTCTCGTCTAAAACAGATCGCTCGTTTTGATACCGGGGCAGAAGCCATTCAGCAGGAGGTGCTGGCCGATTTGCTGGAACGTGCCCGGCATACGGCATACGGAAAACAGTACGATTTTGCATCGATCCGTAGCTATCAGGAGTTTGCCCGCCGTCTTCCCTTGATTACTTACGAGGAGCTCAAACCCTATGTAGAACGGATGAAACAAGGAGAGTCGAACCTGATTTGGCCTTCGGAGATCAAGTGGTTTGCCAAATCATCGGGAACCACCAACGACAAGAGCAAATTTATCCCCGTCAGCAAGGAGGCGCTTCACAAATGTCACTATCAGGGAGGACAGGATTGCGTGGCCCTCTATTTGCAGATGAATCCCCAGAGCCGTTTCTTTTCAGGAAAAGGCTTGATATTGGGAGGTAGTCATAGCGTAAACTTGTTTTCAAAAAGCAGTTATTACGGTGATTTGTCCGCTATATTGATAGAAAATGTCCATCCGTTGGTGAACCACATACGCGTTCCTAAAAAAGAGATTGCCTTGATGGAACATTGGGATGTGAAGCTCGAGGCCATGGCCGACAGTACGATACATGAAAATGTTACCAACCTTTCAGGCGTTCCCTCGTGGTTCCTCGTATTGATTAAACGTATATTGGAAAAAACCGGAAAAGAGAACCTGATCGAAGTGTGGCCAAATTTGGAAGTCTTTTTCCACGGAGGTATCAGCTTTACCCCTTACCGGGAACAGTATAAGGAGCTTATCCCTTCGGACAAGATGCACTATGTAGAGACCTACAACGCCTCCGAAGGCTTTTTTGCCGTACAGAACGATTTGAACGATGCCGGTATGTTGCTGATGATCGACTTGGGAATCTTTTTTGAATTTATTCCTTTGGAAGAGGTCGGAAAAGAAAATCCCCGCGTGCTTCCTCTCTGGGAGACAGAGGTAGGGAAAAATTATGCCGTTGTCATTACCACCAATAGCGGGTTGTGGCGTTACCAGATAGGCGATACGGTAAAATTCACCTCCGTCAGTCCCTACAAGATACAGGTGTCGGGACGTACCAAACATTTTATCAACGCCTTCGGCGAAGAGCTGATGGTGGATAATGCCGACAAGGGATTGGCCGTAGCCTGTGCCCGTACCGGAGCCGAGATAGTGGATTATTCTGCCGCCCCGGTCTTTATGGAAGGCGGGAAAAAGGCTCATCACCAGTGGATGATAGAGTTTGCAAAGGCCCCGGCGTCGGTAGAAGCGTTTGCCGATATCCTGGATGCCGCCTTGCAGGAGCTTAATTCCGACTATGAAGCCAAACGTTATGGAAGCATTGCATTGGATCGTCTTTCGATAGAGACGGCCCGGCCGCACCTGTTCCAAGATTGGCTTCGGGAGAAAGGAAAGTTGGGAGGACAGCATAAAATACCTCGGTTAAGTAATAACCGCGACATTATGGACGAACTGATAAAAATGAACAAAATATAAGATAACCTAAAAATGAGCATGAAAATGCTCATTTTTCTTTTATATTCACCTTGTTGCCTTTAAACTTTGTGTATCTTTGCAACGATTGAATAGAAAGTGAATAAAAGTAAAAAAGTTTTATGATTAATCCTATTGTGAAGACAATCGAAATGGCCGATGGAAGAACCATTACGATTGAAACAGGAAAACTGGCCAAACAAGCGGATGGAGCTGTCATGGTGCGCATGGGCGATACCATGTTGTTGGCCACGGTCGTAGCGGCAAAAGACGCCGTACCCGGTACGGATTTTATGCCCCTGCAAGTAGAGTACAAAGAAAAATTCTCGGCATTTGGCCGTTTCCCCGGAGGTTTTACCCGTAGGGAAGGGCGGGCTTCCGACTCGGAAATCCTGACGTGCCGGTTGGTCGATCGGGCCTTGCGTCCCTTGTTCCCCGACGATTTCCATGCAGAAGTATATGTAACCATAACTCTCTATTCTGCCGATGGCAAAGATATGCCGGATGCGTTGGCCGGATTGGCAGCATCGGCTGCGTTGGCCGTATCGGATATACCCTTTAACGGGCCTATCTCCGAAGTACGTGTTGCCCGCATCGACGGAGAATTCAAAATCAACCCCACTTTTGAAGAAACGGAACGGGCCGATATCGAATTGATGGTAGGTGCTACTATCGACAACATCATGATGGTAGAGGGTGAAATGAACGAAGTTTCGGAAGCTGAGCTGCTCGACGCTTTGAAATTTGCCCATGAAGCCATTAAGATTCAGTGCCAGGCCCAGATAGAACTGGCCCAAGAGGTAGGTTCTACCGTAAAACGTACCTATTGCCACGAAGAAAACGACGAAGAGTTGCGCAAAGATATTTGGGAAAAATGTTACGACAAGGCTTATGCCATAGCCACCTCGTGCAATCCGAACAAACACGCGCGTACGGAAGCCTTTGCCGCCATCGAAGAAGAGTACCTGGCAGCCATGGATCCCGAAGTGGCCGAAGAGAAGAAGGGATTGGTGTCCCGCTATTATCACGAAGTGGAAAAAGAGGCCATGCGTCGCAGTATCCTGGACGAAGGCAAACGTTTGGACGGACGTACGACTACCCAGATTCGTCCTATTTGGAGCGAAGTAGGTTACCTGCCCGGAGCACACGGTTCCTCCATCTTTACGCGTGGCGAAACACAATCGTTGTCAACCGTTACACTCGGTACCAAATTGGATGAAAAGATTATAGACGATGCCTTGAATCAAGGAAGAGAACGATTCATGCTGCATTATAACTTCCCGCCCTTCTCTACCGGAGAGGCTCGTCCGGTAAGAGGCGTAGGCCGTCGGGAAATCGGACACGGAAACCTGGCACACCGCGCCTTGAAACGGATGTTGCCCGACGATAATCCCTATGTTATCCGTATTGTTTCGGATATTTTGGAATCGAACGGATCCTCTTCCATGGCAACCGTTTGTGCCGGTACGTTGGCGTTGATGGATGCTGGTATCCAGATCAAGAAACCGGTTTCGGGTATTGCCATGGGGCTTATTACCGATAAAGGGAACGAAAAATTTGCCGTTCTTTCAGACATCCTCGGCGACGAAGACCACCTGGGAGACATGGACTTCAAGGTTACCGGTACCAAAGACGGTATTACCGCTACCCAGATGGATATCAAAGTAGATGGTCTTTCCTATGAAATCTTGGAAAAAGCGTTGGCTCAGGCCCGCGAAGGACGTATGCACATCCTCGGGAAGATTTTGGAAACCCTCCCGGCCCCGCGTCCCGAATTGAAGCCGCACGCTCCGCGCATCGAGGTATTCATGGTTCCCAAAGACATGATCGGTGCCATCATCGGCCCGGGCGGAAAAGTGATCCAGGGTATTCAGGAAGAAAGCGGTGCCATCGTTACCATCGACGAAGTGGACAACGGCGGACGCGTAGAGGTATGTGCTCCGGGTCGCGATGCCATAGAATGTGCCATGGCCAAGATCAAGGCGATCATTGCCGTTCCCGAAGAGGGAGAGGTTTATACCGGAGTAGTCAAGAACATCATGGCATTCGGTGCCTTTGTTGAATTCCTGCCCGGGAAAGACGGCCTGCTGCATATTTCGGAAATCAATTGGGATCGCATCGATACCATGGAAAATTCCGGAATCAAGGAGGGTGATGAGGTAACAGTCAAACTGATTGAAATAGATAAGAAGACCGGAAAATTCCGTTTGTCGATGAAAGCGCTTACCCCGCGTCCTCCGCGTGCCGAGCGCGAAAACAAGGGCGGAGAAAAGCACGATCGCAAAGGTCGCAGAGACAACCGCAAGGAAAACAAGGAGAATAAAGAACACAAAGAGACCGAAGAGTAATATTTTTCGGTAACAATTTGATAAAAAACATCCTGTTCAACAAGAACAGGATGTTTTTTTGTATGCTTTTGAAATTTATTTTCGGAAATATGAGAGGAGGGGGTCGAGACCGGAATGTCTATTTCATCCAGATGTTTTTCAAGTATCTTACCGGATACCAAGCCGTAAAGAATCCCAGGAGAAGCACCAGGGCCAGCACCGCTACGATGTCGAGCAGTTGGATGGAGACGGGATAGGCCTCGATGATAAAGGCTTCGGACATTTCGCCCAATTTGATCCAGCCGAAGGTCTGTTGACCCCAACACAACAAGATGCCCACGACAATGCCCGAAACGGCTCCTACGGCCGAAATGAGCCATCCTTCGGTCAAGAAGATGCGGGAGATGAGCCGGTTGTCGGCCCCTAAACTTTTAAGCGTATTGATGTCCGCCTTTTTGTCGATAATCAGCATTGAGAGCGAACCGATGGCGTTGAACGAAGCAATCATCAGGATGAATCCCAAAATGAGGTACGACATCCATTTCTCTATCTGCACCATCTTGAACGAAGCCTCTTTTTGCTCCATCCGGTTTTTTATCTCGAAGTTGTTGCCTAATTGTTTCTGAATACGTTGTATGAGGGCATTTTCGTTGACACTCTCCTGCAAGGTAATTTCAAGGGCCGACGCCTCGGTGGTATAATCGAATAACCGGCGGGCAAAGTCGATGGGTACGATGGCCAGCTGGTCATCGTATTCGGCCTGGTTTACCCGGAATACGGCTGTCATAAAAAGCCTTCCCGAGGATAGCGAGGAGGAGGGATTGGCCATGTTGATACGGGCTTTCCGTTTGGGTACGTATGCCATGAGTGGTCGCCTGAACCCGGCACCGGTAGCCAACGAGTTGGCCAGCCCGACCCCTATGGTGGCGTAATCGGTAATGGTGTCGTGCAGGAGGAAATGTCCGTCTATGATGATGTCGTCGATGCAGGTTTGTTTTTCGTATTGGTTGGTTACCCCTTTGAGCAGGGCAGGAACTTGCCGGTCGCCGTAAATCAGCAACACGTTTTCTTCTATGACGGGCGAGATCTGGGCTATTTCGGGCCATTGTGCCATTTCTTGGATAGCCGGGTCGGAAGCGTCGAACGTTTTTCCCTGGATGGGTGTTACCTTGATTTGTGGATCGATGGTCGAGAACAACGAAGCGATCAAGTCCTGAAATCCGTTGAATACCGACAAAACGCATACCAAAGCCATCGAGGCGATGGCTATGCCGCATACAGATACCAGCGAGATGATATTGATGACGCTGTGCGATTTTTTAGATACCAGGTAGCGTTTGGCTATTTTGAGAGGTAGGTTCATCCGGCTCCGATATGGTTTATGGGTGGAGCAACGCGTCTATTTTTTCGATGTAATCGAGCGAGTCGTCAATAAAGAATGACAGTTCGGGTATTTTGCGCAGCTGCATCCGTACCCGTTGTGCCAGGTCGTAACGGACCTGTTTGGCGTTGTTCTGGATGGAGCCCAGTATCTCTTGAGCCTTCTCGGAAGGGAAGATGCTTAAATAGACTTTGGCGATGCTCAAATCGGGACTGATACGTACGGCGCTTACCGAAATGAGGATACCGTGCGTCTTGCGGGTTTCGCCCAGGAAGATGTCGCTTAACTCTTTTTGCAACAACCGTGCGATCTTATTTTGGCGGGTAGTTTCCATGTTTGTCGGTTTTATGGCGTTATAAATAGGCTTCTGCCCCGTTTAACGGAGTAGGAGCGGATATTGTTGTCCAAAAATACGTTTTTTTTCTTAAACGGCCTATTTTGGGAGGGATAGTTGCCGATTTTTATTTTTTGTAAATGAGGGTCAGCCCGTCCCGAAGGGGGAGGATTACCTTCTCGACGCGGGTATCGGCAGCCACCTTTTCGTTGAAACGCATGATCCCGATGGTCTGTGCATCGCTCGGAAGAGGCGGTTGCAGGATCTTCCCATCCCAGAGGGTGTTGTCGGCCAGGATGAATCCGCCCGGCCGTACTTTGTCGAAAACAAGGTCGTAATAGTCGCAGTAGAACCGCTTGTTGGCGTCGATGAAGACCATGTCGAAACTCCCGTCGAGTTGGGGAACTACCTCGCGGGCATCACCGATGTGCAGGTGGATGCGGTCGCGGTATGGCGAGCGGTCGAAATATTTCCGGATGAACGTTTCCAGTTCGTCGTCTATTTCGATGGTGTGTAACTCACCGTTGTCCGGCAACGCTTCGGCCATACACAAGGCGGAATATCCGGTGAAGGTGCCCAGTTCCAGAATCCGGACAGGCGCAATCATCCGGCAGATCATTTTGAGAATCCTCCCTTGCAGATGTCCGGACAACATTCGGGGACGAAGCAGGTTGACATGGGTATCGCGGTTGAGTTGCGAAAGTAGTTGGCCTTCGCTATCGATGTGATGGAGGATGTACTGTTCCAGTTCCTGTTCCATATCGGCCATTCCCTATTTTTTTTCGGACTCTTCGAGGTTGGGGATGAGGTATTTGTCGTATGAACTCAATATCTTTCCTACTTGGTTGATTTCGAGGAAGGTTGTCCCTCCTTTTTCGCCGAAAGCTCCTCCTACGTAGGCAATGAGTTCGTCAGAGGTGAGCAGCTTTTTTTGTAAGAGTTTGTTGAGCCCTTTGTACAGGTATTCGCGTGTGGTGGGCGTTTCTGCCAGAAACATCGGAAAGATTCCGTACGAAAGAGCCAATTGGCGCATCACGTTTTCGTTGTAGCAGATGGCGAAAACGGGATGTTTGCCTCGGTAGGCGGCCAGGTAGCGGGCGGTACGGCCGGAATAACTGTCGGTGATAATGGCGCCTACGTTCAGTTTGACCGATGCTTTTACGGCCTGTTTGGCCAGGAAAGAGGTAACATCGAGGTCGTTGCTGGATATGACCACGCGTATGTCGTTGTCCGATAGTTTTGTCTTTTCGGCCTCCTCGGCTATTTTGGACATGGTGGCGATGGCCTCTACCGGATATTTTCCGTAAGCGGTTTCTCCGCTCAGCATCAGGGCGTCGGTACGGTAGTAGATGGCATTGGCGATGTCGGTTACTTCGGCCCGGGTGGGACGGGGATTCTTGATCATCGAGTGCAACATCTGCGTGGCCACGATAACCGGTTTCTTTTTCAAGACACATTTCTTAATCAGGATACGCTGTATGCCCGGAATCTTTTCCTGGGGGATTTCGATGCCTAAGTCGCCGCGGGCTACCATTACGCCGTAGGCAGCATCTAAAATCTCGTCGATGTTGTCCACCCCTTCCTGGTTCTCTATTTTGGCGATGATCCGGATGGGGCTGTTGTACCGGTCGAGTATTTCCTGGATGTCCAGTATGTCTTGTTTGTTGCGCACAAACGAGTGTGCGATGAAATCTATTTTGTGTTCGATGGCATACAGAATGTTTTTCTTGTCCCGTTCCGTTAGGGCCGGCAGGTTGATACGTACGCCGGGAACGTTGACGCTTTTACGCGAACCCAGTTCGCCCTCGTTCAGCGATTCGCAAATGAGGTAATCCGCCTGTTTCTCGATGACCTTGAATTCCAGCTCTCCGTCGTCTATCAGCAACAGGCTGCCTACCGACAGGTCCTGGACGAATTGGGGGTATGAGATGGCAATGCACGACGAGGTGGTCGGTTGGGTCGGATTTCCCACCACTTTGATTGTGTCGCCGGCCGAGAAGGTGATTTTTTCGTCGTTGGCGATAGCCGTGGTTCGCATTTCGGGCCCTTTGGTATCCATCAGTATAGCTATCTTGTTGGATACGGCACGTACATTGGTGATGATTTTATCGAATCCTTCTGCATCCAGGTGGGCAGAGTTCATACGGACTACATTCATCCCGTTTTCGTATAACGCCTGGATGAAAGGAACATCGCAACGTTTGTCTGAAACGGTGGCAACAATTTTGGTATATTTCGGCATACAAATAGGTTTATTTTAAAATTTAATTAGAAAGACAATGCCTCAACGGCAAGTCGGTATGAGTCGAGTCCGAACCCGATAATAGAGCCTTTGCAGGCAGCGGCAATCATCGATACGTGGCGATAAGATTCGCGTGCATGGATGTTGGAAATGTGAACCTCTATGACCGGTACGGTAACGGACCGAATGGCATCGGAGAGCGCAATGGAGGTATGCGTATAGGCACCGGCGTTTAGGATAATTCCGTCGGTTTGTCCGAATCCGTTTTTGTGGATGGCATCGATCAACTCTCCTTCGATGTTTGATTGGAAGTAGTCGATTTGATGTTGAGGGTATTGTGCGCGGAGCTTGGATAGATACGTTTCAAAGGAGCAGTCTCCGTAAACCGATCGTTCCCGTTTACCCAACAGGTTCAGATTCGGGCCGTTGATAATCAGAATATTCATAATCTAATCTATTTGGTTTGCAAGATACCTGATTCGCGAGGAATCTGTATCTGGACGTTTCGGATTCATATTATTATAGTAACCCGTTTGGGTATCGTTCTGTTTATGACGGAAAGAAAAATGGAGGCGATTTTCACATCTTTATCACTCTTTTTTCTTTCCGGATTCCCTATCTTTGTACAAGGCAGCGGGTCGTATGTAAATCCGCTGCAAAAGTAGCAAAATTTACGGTATGGTAATCGCTTTTTTATGATACTTGCAGAAAAAGGGTTGATAAAAAGGTTTCTTTCTTTCTTGGCGCTGGAAAAAGGCCTCTCCGGAAATACGATCGAGGCTTACCGGAATGATGTGCAAAAATTGTCCGATTACGTAGAAGGAAACGGGGGCTCGTTTTCTTCCGTAACGTACGACGATTTGCTTGCGTTCTTGGAGCTGTTGCATACGTGGGGACTTTCGGCACGTTCGCAAGCCCGGGTAGTATCCGGTATTAAGTCGTTTTTCCAATATTTGCAGATGGAGGGGATCATAACGGCCGATCCTTCGGAGTTGTTGGAGGCTCCCAAGGTAGGGCTGCATTTGCCGGTTGTGTTGAGCGTACAGGAAATAGAGGCGTTGATAGGCTCTTTTAACGAGGGGAAGGCCGAAGATCAGCGGAACCGGGCTATTTTTGAGGTATTGTACGGATGTGGTTTGCGGGTGTCCGAACTGGTAAATTTGAAAATCTCGCAGGTATATATGGACGAGGAGTTTGTTTTGGTAGAAGGGAAAGGGAACAAACAGCGGTTGGTCCCCTTGTCTGTCCCGGCCCGGAAAGCGATCTCTCTATACCTGTATGATAGAAATCGGTTGGACATTAAAAAGGGAAACGAAGATATTCTCTTTTTGAACCGACGAGGGGCCAAATTGACTCGGGAGATGATATTTACCATTATCAAACGGCAGTGCCAGGTATGTGGAATCCATAAACAAGTCAGTCCCCATACCTTCCGGCACTCCTTTGCTACACATCTGTTGGAGGGGGGGGCGAACTTGCGGGCCATCCAAGAGATGTTGGGGCATGAAAGCATCAAAACCACGGAGATATATGTACATCTGGACAAAGATTACCTGAGAAGTGAAATCCTGACCCACCATCCGCGTAATGCCCGGAAATAACCTTGATTGTTGGGAAATACATCTTGACGGTATAATAATACAGCAAAGGATGGTTTCAAATAAATCGGCATAAGAGCTCTTTCTTTTGTGAATATCTTTCTGTATATATGTGAAAAATTAAAAATAAAAGAGGGGAATATTTATACTCATAACTGCTTTCTTTAACAAAAAAAACCGTTTAAAATTTTATTTATTAGAGAATTAATTATCTTTGTGGCTTTGAATGTATAAATATTCTTTAATTGAGGAAGAAAAACGGATTTATTTTTTTGCTAATTAGATACTAAATTAAAAAATAGTATTACTTTTGCCGCCAAAGTTATGAAATATAAAAAACAAAGAAGTATAACCAAAATAAACAACTTAGTTATGAGTAAAAAACTTTATTTACCGTTACTGATGGCCCTGCTGGTTGTTTTTACCGGCTGTAAGAAAATGGGCCCCTTGTCAGCAGACTATTTTACCGTAAATCCCAATCCGCTTGAAGTGGTGGGTGGTGAAGTTTCTGCTACCATTACAGGAAAATTTCCTGCCAAGTATTTTAACAAGAAAGCGATTGTAACCGTTACTCCGTATCTGGTATATGAAGGCGGTGAAACGGCTGCTGCTCCCTTCGTTTATCAAGGGGAAAAAGTAGAAGGCAACAACCAGGCTATTTCGTACAAAATGGGAGGTAACATTACGATGAAAACATCGTTCAAATACATCCCTGCGATGAGAAAATCTGACCTTTATTTGGCCTTCCAAGTGAAAAAAGGAAGTAAAACGTATGATTTGCCCCGTGTGAAAATTGCAGAAGGGGTGATCTCTACGGCCGAATTGTGCGGAATCTCTACTCCCTCTATCGCTCCCGACAAATTCCAACGTATTATCAAAGAAAACTACAAAGCCAATATCTTGTTCTTGATTCAACAGGCTAATTTGCGTGCCAGCGAATTGAATTCACAAGAAATGAAAGACCTGCAAGCCGAATTGGTAAAAGCCAACGAAGCTGAAAACAAAGAAATCGTAGGTATCAATATCTCTTCTTATGCTTCTCCTGATGGCGGTTTGGATTTGAATACCAAATTGGCTGAAAAACGTGAAGACAATACTACCAAATATTTGGAAAAACAGTTGGAAAAAGATAATATCGACACTGAAATCGAAGGAGAATTTACTCCCGAAGACTGGGCCGGTTTCCAAGAATTGGTTGAAAAATCAAATATCCAAGACAAAGAGCTGATTCTTCGCGTATTGTCTATGTACAAAGATCCCGAAGAGAGAGAAAGAGAAATCAAAAATATGTCAGCAACATTCAAAGTGTTGGCAGAAGAAATTCTTCCCAAACTGCGTGCTTCTCGTATTACGGCTACCATCAACTTGATTGGTAAATCAGACGAAGAAATCTCTCAGTTGGCCTCTTCTAATCCGAAAGAGTTGAACATCGAAGAGTTGTTGTATGCTGCTACGTTGGTAAATACCGATGCAGAAAAATTGGCTATCTACAACAAAGCCGTTGAAATTTATCCGAACGACTTCCGTGCTTATAACAACATCGGAGCCATCAATTTGGCACAAGGAAAGATTGCCGATGCAACCTCTTGGTTCCAGAAAGCCAACAGATTGAATCCTTCTGCTCCTGAAACACAACTCAATATGGGGTTGGTTGCCTTGGCTAAAAACGATGTAGCTGCCGCAGAACAATCCTTTGGTCGTGCAGCCGGAGCTCCTGAACTGGGTGCTGCCATGGGTTCTTTGTATGCTAAGAAAGGCGAATATACCAAAGCTGTTAATTCATTCAGCAACGCCAATACCAACAACGCTGCTTTGGCTCAAATCTTGGCAAAAGATTACAACAAAGCAAAAACAACGTTGGCTGCTATCGAAACTCCCGATGCTACTACCGCTTATCTGAAAGCTGTTTTGGCTGCTCGTACAAACAACGAAGCCGGTGTTTTGAGCAATTTGAGAGAAGCAATCAAACTGGATCCTTCTATGGCCGCTATGGCTGCTACGGATCTTGAATTTGCTAAATTCGATATCTCTTCTGTTGCTAAATAACGAAATCAATTATTGATATAAAAAAGCACCCGAAATTCGGGTGCTTTTTTTATGTGGCTTAGAGAGGATGGGGAAGAAAGGAGCATGATTGTGTCTCGGAGGGAAACCAGGTGTATTCCTGGTTGTATGTCTCTTCGGTAATTCCCTTTCTTGCCCGTCAATGAGAGACACTTCCATTAAAAAAATAAGAAAAGAGGAGGTATTCCTTGACAATAAAAGAGAGACGGGCTGTTGATTCAGCCCGTCTCTCTTTTATATTTTTGTCGTGTTGTATGTGGTAGTAGTTTTACATCCTTTCCGGTACCTGGATGCCCAACAGACCCATACCCGTTTTTATTACCTTGGCAACGTTTTGGGATAGAATCAACCGGAAATTGCGCACCTTCTCATTCTCTTCCCGTAGAATAGAGAAGTCGTGATAGAACTGGTTGTACTCTTTTACCAGATCGTATGTGTAGTTGGCAATGATGGCCGGACTGAATTCTGTCCCGGCTTCGGCTACGATGGCTGGGAACTGGGCCAGGTTCTGGATCAGGGAAATTTCTTTATCCGATATTTCGGAAACCGGATCGTCGAGAGAGCTTAGCGCTATTCCTGCATCGGATGCTTTGCGCAACAACGAGCGGATGCGGGCATGGGTGTATTGGATGAACGGGCCGGTATTTCCGTTGAAGTCGATGGATTCTTTCGGGTTGAAAGTCATATTTTTGCGAGGGTCCACTTTCAGTATGAAATATTTCAGGGCGCCCAATCCGGTTGTCCGGACTATTTCATCGGCTTCTTCCGGTGTACATTCATCCAATTTCCCTAACTCGGTCGAGGTCTCGCGAGCGGTATTTATCATCTCTTCTATCAAATCGTCTGCATCCACCACGGTTCCTTCGCGTGATTTCATTTTCCCTTCGGGTAATTCCACCATTCCGTAGGAGAAATGTACGAGGCTTTTCCCCCATTCAAATCCCAATCTGTCTAATAAAATAGAGAGTACTTGAAAATGGTAGTTTTGTTCATTTCCTACGACATATACCATTTTGTCGATGGGATAGTCGTCAAACCGGAGTTTGGCCGTACCAATGTCTTGGGTCATATATACCGAGGTGCCGTCTCCCCGCAACAGAAGTTTGTGGTCCAATCCTTCTGCGGTAAGGTCTGCCCAGACGGAACCGTCTTCTTGTTTGTATAGGATGCCTTTTTCGAGGCCTTCCAGCACTTTTTTCTTCCCTTCCAGGTAGGTTTCCGATTCGTAATAGATTTTGTCGAAATCAACGCCTAAACTCTTGTATGTTTGGTCAAACCCGGCATAGACCCATTGGTTCATCTTTTTCCACAAACTTACCACTTCGGGGTCGCCTGCTTCCCATTTGCGGAGCATTTCACGGGCTTCGTTCATCAGGGGAGAGAGGGCTTCTGCCTCCTCTTTGCTCTTGCCCGAGGCTTGCAGTTCGGCCAACTCCTGTTTATATTTTTTGTCGAACAGAACGTAGAAGTCTCCTACCAGGTGGTCTCCTTTTTTTCCGGATGATTCGGGGGTAACGTTTTCACCCCATTTTTTCCAGGCAAGCATTGATTTGCAGATGTGGATACCCCGGTCGTTTACGATATTGGTTTTGACAACTTTATTCCCGTTGGCTTTTAGAATCTCAGAAATGCTGAATCCCAGCAGGTTGTTTCGGATATGTCCTAAATGTAGCGGTTTGTTGGTGTTGGGAGAGGAGTACTCTACCATGATCAGAGGAGCATCGTCCGAAATTTTTTTAGTCCCGAACGTATCGTCGTTATGGAT
>CASGEW010000027.1 GCA_949300615.1 uncultured Bacteroidales bacterium | reverse complement strand
ACGATAAGGGGGGTCGGCCGGCTGGTAGATGTCGTGGAACCCGCGGATACCCTTGGGCAGGAAATGGTTCAACTCGACAATAATACGGTCGGCCAACTGACATACCGTGGGGGCGATACCTACACCCGTTCCCAATACGACTTCGCCTTCGGGGGTAATATCGGCGGCTTCAATAATGGCTACATCTATTTTCCCATAAAACCCGTAACGGAGATTTTGTGCAATATGTGAAAGATGCAGGTCGAAATAAGAGATATCATGGCTGTTGATGCCGCTGCGCGAATCTTTGTGCGATTGATAGGGAGTACGGCGGTCGATAGCGTTGGCCCGGGCCAAGGCTCCGTCCAAGTGGTCGCTGGTAGAGGCTCCTGTAAAAACACTTACCTTAAAAGGCCTTCCGGCGGCGTGCTCCGCTTCGGCTTTTTTAGCCAATGCTTCTGAAACTTTCTTGGGAGTTCCCGCTGCCGTGAAACCGCTGAATCCGATGCTGTCTCCATTGTGAATGGTAGATGCGGCTTCTTCTGCTGAAATAAATTTTAATGACATGATTCTTTCCTTGATATAGTGTGTTTGTATATGCTGTTGTGATAAACGGGTGCGAAATTATAAAAAATTCCGTTACAATATCCTTGACTGGCAGATTTTTAAAGATTATGTAACAGTTGAGGAGCGAAACGATGCAATTTTGAAGAGATATGTACGGTATAAATACGGATTCTTCTCTTTCCTTATTGGAGACGAATAAATAAAGGAATCTCATTCCATAAAAAAATCCGGAAAATATTTCCGGATTTTTTATCTCTTTCTTTCTCTTAAAATTTTTTTGCCAATATCTCGGCCATGACCACGGCCTTGCGCAATTCGCTGCGATCTACCGAGAATGGTTCGTCATCCAAAGCATATACATCTTTCTCCGAGGTATCCGCATGGGTTGGTTGCAAAGGTTTGTGCAACCGCGGATGTTGCTGGACAGAGGGAGAGGAATCTTTTCTTTCCGGTCTCGACGGAACCGAAGGAATAACTGCTTTTGCAGGGGAGGGCACCGTTTTCTCTTGCGGAAGCGCTTCCGGTTCAAACAACTCCTGCCACTTTTCTTCTACTTCATCCCACCACTCTTCGTTTTTTTTCGGTTGAGGAGATACTGGACGCACGTTTTTAGCCTGTTTTTTCTTTTTAGAACCCAACAGGGCGTTTGCCACCGGAATTACCACAAAAAGGATAATGTAAATCCAAATGTCTAATTTATCCATAAGCTTTTTGTAACTTTGCGCCCAGCAAATATAACGATTTTATATGGAAATATGGTTAGGCACTGATTAAAAAATAATTCCGGAAAATTTCACAACCTCCCGGAATTCATTTAACCTAAACCTTAACTATGAAAAAAATTTTTCATATATTGTTTGCGATACAAAGGTGGCATTTTATTTTCTCAGAAACAAGTTTTTTTCATTATGAGCGCAAAAAGACGCTTACTTTAAACCATTAAACAATGACAAACATCTCAGTAACAGACTCTAAATCTGTAAATGGGGCGGAAGAAAAAAAGCTGTTTATCGAAACATACGGGTGTCAGATGAATACTGCCGACAGCGAGGTGGTTGCCTCCATCATGCAAATGGGAGGGTACTCGCTGTGCGATTCTGTTGATCAGGCCGATGCCGTATTCGTAAATACCTGCTCCATCCGCGACAACGCGGAACAAAAAATTTTTTCCCGGTTACAGTTTTTCAACGCACTCCGCAAAAAGAACAAGCACCTGATTGTCGGGGTACTGGGCTGCATGGCCGAACGACTGAAAGACGAACTGCTCACCCATCACCAGGTAGATCTGGTAGCCGGGCCCGATGCTTACCTCGACCTGCCACACCTGATGGGACAGGTAGAGAAGGGCGAAAAAGCGATGAACGTAACCCTCTCTACCGACGAGACCTACCGCGAGATCATCCCTTCGCGTATCGGCGGGAACCGCATTTCCGGATTTATCTCCATCATGCGGGGATGCAACAACTTCTGTTCCTACTGCATCGTCCCCTACACCCGCGGACGCGAACGCAGCCGCGACCCCGAAAGCATCCTCAACGAACTGAAAGACCTGCAAGCACGCGGATTCAAAGAGGTTACGCTGCTGGGACAAAACGTCAACTCCTTCTCCTTTACCGACGCAACCGGCAACCGGACCGATTTCCCCGCGTTACTGGAAAAGGTGGCTCTCGCCGCCGGCGACATGCGGGTACGCTTTACCACCTCGCACCCCAAAGACATGAGCGACGAAACGCTCTACACCATCGCCCGGTACCCGAACCTTTGCCACCACATCCACCTGCCGGTACAATCGGGCAGCTCCCGTATCCTCAAACTGATGAACCGCAAATATACCCGGGAGTGGTATCTGGACCGGGTGGCCGCCATACGCCGCATCATCCCCGACTGCGGACTGACGACCGACCTGTTTTGTGGATTCCACTCGGAAACGGAAGAGGATTTTGAACAGACCCTCTCCTTGATACGGGAAGTGGGCTTCGACTCCTCTTTCCTGTTCAAATACTCCGAACGGCCGGGAACCTACGCTTCGCAGCACCTGCCCGACGATATTCCCGAAGCTACCAAGATTGCGCGCCTGCAAAAAATGATCGAACTCCAAAACCAAGTTTCGCTGGAAAGGAACCGGGCCGACATCGGAAAGACTTTTGAAGTACTGGTCGAAGGTTTTTCAAAACGTTCCAGAGAAAAACTCTTCGGACGTACCTCCCAAAACAAGGTGGTGGTCTTCCCCAAATCGGGATACCACATCGGACAACGGGTAACGGTCCGTATCTCGGAAGCATCCTCGGCCACATTAATCGGAATACCCGAAACGAATAACGACTAAATATCAGGTATTGCGTCTCCCTGTAAAAGAGCAGGGAGACGCAACTTTTACCTCCAACATTCACCTTACCATGCAAATAGAACAACCCTCCCCAAAAGATATCCTGTGGAGCAAAAACTTTATTGCCGCTGCCTGCGCCAACTTTTTAATGTTCTTGGCCTTTTATATGCTCCTGCCCATATTACCGATATATTTGACAGACCAGTTCGACGCCAACAAATCGATCGTGGGCATCATCCTGGCCTCCTATACGATAACGGCTCTGATTATCCGCCCGTTTGCCGGATTCATGGTCGATTCTTTTCCCAGAAAACCCTTGCTGCTGACCTGTTATGCCGCATTTATCCTCTTTTTCGGCGGTTACCTGCTGGCCGGGACCTTGCTGATTTTCGCATTTATCCGGGCAGCCCACGGCTTAGCCTTCGGGCTGGTAACCATCTCCAACAGTACCGTAGCCATCGATACGATGCCCTCGTCCCGACGGGGAGAAGGGATCGGATATTACGGCGTATCCTCGAACCTGGCCATGGCATTCGGCCCTACCATCGCCCTGTTCCTGTTGGACCTCAGCCACAATTACGATACCGTCTTTATCGTATCGCTGGCAGCCGGATGCATCGGTTTCGGATGCGTCAACCTGATTAAACTGCCGGCCCGGAAAATCGACAACGAGCCCAAAGAACCGATATCGTTAGACCGCTTCATCCTGCTCAAAGGCATCCCGGGGATGTTGCCCATGTCCCTGATCTCATTCAGTTACGGAATCTTATCTTCTTACTTGGCTATTTACGGAAAAGAGGAGGTCGGCCTTACCTCCGGAACGGGGCTCTATTTCGTCCTGATGTCGGTGGGGCTGATCAGCTCGCGGATCACCGCCGGCAGGATGCTCAACAAAGGGCTTATTATCCCGCTCATATTGACCGGTCTATATATCCTGGCTACGGCTTTTTGCCTGTTTATTTTCGTCAAGAATGCTTTCGGATTCTACGCCTCTGCCCTCTTGATGGGGATCGCTTACGGGTGTATCTGTCCATCATTCCAAACCATGTTCATCAACTTAGCGCATCACAACCAACGCGGAACGGCCAATTCCACCTTCTTTACATCGTGGGATTTCGGTATCGGAGCCGGCGTCCTGATCGGAGGAGCCATCGCCGACATCGCCAATTATACTACCGCTTACCTGTTCGGTTTAACATTAATTATTGTTGGATATGTTTTCTTTAAGATTTTTACCGCACCCTATTTTAACAGAAATAAATTGAGATAGAGCATCTTAGAACTGTTTTCCCATTCTACAAACTGTTAATACAAGAAATATTGAGTTAAATAATTTCATAACCCTTTCGTTATTCAAAAAAATTTTGTTATTTTACTAACAAATGCAGCGGCGTATTTTTTACCTCTGCAAACAAAATAAATATATATAAATCAAATATTTACATCCTATGAAAAAAATCTTATTTTCAATCGCCCTCCTGAGTATCTTTGCCATAGATGCCACATGGGCCGCAGGACCTGATACAAAAAAAGAGTGGAAACCGCTCTTTACGGAAAGTTTATCGAATGCTACTTACGACAAAGAAGCATGGACTTATGAAGACGGCGTCTTGACAGCCTCGAAAGACAATGCCATCTGGACAAACCTGATATATGAAAACTTCATTTTGGAATTGGAATTCATGAATGACAAAGGAACCAACAGTGGGGTAGTGGTATATTGTACCGACCGGGACAACTGGATACCCAACTCGGTAGAAATTCAGATTGCCGACGATTACAGCGAAGAAAACATCAACCAACATCCCCGTTTCAAATGCGGTGCTATTTATGGCCACCTGGGACCGAACAAAGAAAATGTGGTAAAAAAAGCCGGCGAATGGAATAAAATGAAAATCATTTGCAAAGGGCAGAGAATTACCGTTACCCTGAACGGGAAAAAAGTAACCGACATGGACATGAGCGAATGGACCTCCGGCACGACAAACCCCGACGGAACGGAAATTCCCTCTTGGCTTCCCAAACCTTTTGCCGAACTCCCCACTGCTGGATATATTGGCCTGCAAGGGAAACATGGAAACGCCAAAATATCGTTCCGTAAAATGAAAATACGCGAACTGTAATATTCCGAAACAAATACAAAAGGGGCGACAGACTTCAAGAAACGTTGGAGTCTGTCGCTTTTTTATCATCCCATCCGGACAGATGTTCGTTAAAAAAGCGTAATAGAGCCCCTTATCTCCAAAATAATTTGTTCTTTTGTAACAAATTTAGGATAGATGTGTCCCCCCGAGGGGCATATCTTTTTACATTCGATTTTTCCGTCCGGGTCAAAACGTACGGAGAATCATTTACCAACAACGGAAAATGCCGGTTATAAAGACATTCAACTGTCCGGTATGCGGAAGCACAAACATCAAATCCTTTTTGTCGTGTCGGGACTTCTGTGCATCCGGAGAGATTTTTAACATAGAAAAGTGCCAGAATTGCGGATTTGCCTTTACACAACAATTTCCCGATGAAGAGGAGATAGGCCGTTACTACGATACGCCGGCTTACATTTCCCATTCAGATACCCGAAAAGGAATGATCAACGCTGCGTACCACCTGGTACGCAAAGCCATGTTGCGAAAAAAAGCCGATCTGACAGAACGATATGCTGCGCCTTGTAAAAAAGGCACCTTGCTCGACATCGGATGCGGGACAGGTTACTACGTCGCAACCATGAAACGCAGAGGCTGGGAAACCGTCGGCATAGAGAAAAACCGCTCAGCAGCCGCCTTCTCGGCCGAACACCAGGGGATAAAAGCATTGCCTCCCAACGAATTGACATCATTCAAGGAGAGAACGTTCGACGTGATAACCCTCTGGCACGTATTGGAGCACCTGCAAGAGCTCCACTTTACGGCAGAAACGCTAAAACGCCTGTTAAAACCGGAAGGAACGTTAATTATAGCGCTACCCAATGAACAGTCGTACGACGCCCGCCATTATAAAGATTATTGGGCTGCCTGGGATGTACCCCGCCATTTATGGCATTTTTCGCCCGATACGTTTGAAAAGTTCATAACCCCGTACGGGTTTACCATCGTTGAGAGAAAAAGAATGCCTTTCGACGGATTCTACATTTCGATGCTCAGCGAAAAATACCAAAAAAAGCCGTTCCCTTTTATCCCGGGTTTTCTACACGGATTAATCGGATGGATTACCAGTTGGTTTGACGATACAAAAAGCAGTTCTGTTATTTATATTTTAAAACACACCCCCAAATGACCAAGACACCTCAGAATATCCACTATTCATCGTTCTTCAATGCCCGCCTGACCTCGACCATCAGCATCGCGTTGGTATTGTTTATTTTAGGGCTGATTGCCCTCATCGGCATCATGGCTTCCGAAATATCGATGTATGTAAAAGAGAACATCGGCTTCTCCATCGTTTTGAAGGACAACCTAAAAGAAAACGAGATCAACCGGATGAAGCAACAACTGGAAAAGACAAAATTCGTAAAATCGGTAACCTTCCTCTCCAAAGAGGAGGCGTTGAAAGAGCTAACGGCCGAGTTGGGAGAGAATCCGGAAGAGTTTCTGGGATTCAACCCCTTGCAGGCCTCCCTCGAAGTGAAACTAAAAGCACAATACGCCAACGCCGACAGCTTGCAGTGGATAGAGAAAAAGCTAAACACCTATTCAGGGATCAGCGAAATTGCCTACCGCAAAGACCTGATACAGCTGGTCAATGAAAACGTGAAGCGTATCGGGGCCATCCTCCTGTTGCTGGCCGGAATACTCATGGTCATCTCCTTTGCCTTGATAAGCAATACCATCCGGTTGAGTGCATACTCCAAACGCTTCCTGATTCACACCATGAAACTGGTAGGCGCCACACCGGCCTTTATCCGAAGGCCCTTTATCGTGTCGAACATCGTAAACGGCATCGTGGCTTCGGTATTCGCTATCGGGATGCTGACCGGCTGTATCTACTACCTCTCCACGGCCGTTGATAATTTCAGTATCCTGATGAGCCTGGACTACCTGATTTCGGTTTACCTGATCGTATTCGTGTTAGGTATCTTCCTGACGGCCATCTCTGCCTACTTCGCCGTCAACAAATACATCCGCATGAATCACGACGACCTCTATTACGTATAACATTTCAGACAAATATATAATCAAAAAAATATGGAAACAACCAATTTCGTTCTGGGCAAGAACAATATCAAATGGATTATCCTATCATTCGTGCTGGTTTTGGTAGGATTTGCCCTGATGCTGGGAGGCAGCACCGATTTCGAGGCCTTCGATCCCAACATTTTCAGCTTCCGCAGAATCGTATTAGGCCCCGGATGCTCTTTTGCCGGATTCGTCCTGATGATTTTCGCCATCCTCAAAAAAGACAAAAAAACTAACCAAGAAGAGAAATGAACTGGATAGAAGCCCTGATATTGGGAATCGTACAAGGATTGACCGAATACCTGCCCGTCAGCAGCAGCGGGCACCTGGAAATAGCCAATACGCTGTTGGGCGTAGAAACCGAAGAGAACCTCTCATTTGCCGTTGTCGTACACGCGGCAACGGTATGCAGTACCATCGTGGTACTGTGGCATGAGGTAGCGTTTCTCTTTCGCGGACTGTTCCGCTTTCAATGGAACGAACAGACCCAGTACATTGCCAAAATCGTCCTGTCGATGATTCCGGTAGCCGTAGTGGGACTGTTCTTCAAAGATTTTGTAGAGAGCCTGTTCGGCAACAGTTTGGTCCTGGTAGGCAGTATGTTGCTATTGACCGCACTGTTATTGACCTTTGCCTACTACGCCAAACCGCGAACCAAAGAGCATATCTCTTACAAAGATGCCTTTATCATCGGGATATCGCAGGCTTGTGCCGTCATGCCGGGGCTATCTCGCTCAGGCACGACGATTGCTACGGGGTTGCTGTTGGGAGACAAGAAAGAACAGGTAGCCCAATTCTCTTTCTTGATGGTCATTGTCCCCATCCTGGGAGAGGCATTCCTGGAACTGATAAAAGGAGGTTACTCCCCCGAAGAGTCGGGCATCTCGGCCACCTGCCTGCTGGTTGGATTCGTAGCCGCTTTCATTTCGGGTGCTATCGCCTGCAAGTGGATGCTGAACATCGTCAAAAAAGGAAAACTGATCTATTTTGCCCTATACTGCGTCATCATGGGAGCGTTTTCCATCGTCTATGCGCTGATATAAAACGTTTTGAATGGATTTCGTAGAAGGAGAAGTTCTGTATTTCGACAAACCGTTGTATTGGACCAGCTTTAAATTGGTAAAACTGGTACGCAACACGGTGTCGCGTAAACTGAAACTGAAAAAGATAAAGGTGGGACACGCCGGGACGCTCGACCCATTGGCATCGGGCGTAATGATCATCTGTACCGGCAAGGCAACGAAAAAAATCGAGAGTTTCCAATACCAGAGCAAAGAGTACATCGCCACGTTGCACCTGGGGGCTACCACCCCGTCGTTCGACCAGGAGACCGAAATCGACGCCACCTACCCCACCGAACACATCACCCGCGAACAGGTAGAACGGGTATTGACCTCTTTTGTGGGGACCATCAAACAGGTTCCACCCTCGTTCTCAGCCTGTAAGATAGAGGGCGTCCGGGCCTACGAACTGGCCCGCAAGGGCAGCGACGTAGAGCTGAAAGCCAAAGAGCTGGTCATCGACGAAATAGAGCTGTTGGAATTCAACCCGATAGAGATCAAAATACGGGTGGTATGCAGCAAGGGAACCTACATCCGGGCACTGGCCCGAGACATCGGACGGGCACTCGACAGCGGGGCTCACCTGACAGGGCTGATACGTACCCGCATCGGCGACGTAACATTAGACCGGTGCTACCACGTAAACCAGATTGCCGAATTGGCAGAACAGGCACAGGCGGCACAGGAATCACAGGAAAAATAAAACACCAATCGATATGAAACTGTCACAATTCAAATTCAAACTACCCGAAGAACTTATCGCCCAATATCCGGCAAGATACCGGGACGAATCGCGGTTGATGGTGATAAACCGGAAAGATGGCAGCATCAGCCATGCTGTATTCAAGGATATCATCAACTACTTCGACGACAAGGACATATTCATCTTCAACGACACCAAAGTATTCCCCGCCCGCCTGTACGGAAACAAAGAGAAGACCGGTGCCAAAATCGAAGTATTTCTGCTGCGCGAGCTCAACCAGGAAAACCGGCTCTGGGACGTCTTGGTAGATCCCGCCCGGAAGATACGCATCGGCAACAAACTCTACTTCGGCGAAGACGACTCGCTGGTAGCCGAAGTGATAGACAACACCACCTCGCGTGGCCGGACGTTGCGTTTCCTCTTCGACGGCACACACGAAGAGTTCAAAGAGACGCTTTACAAACTGGGCGAAACACCGCTGCCCCGTTACATCACCCGACCCGTAGAACCGGATGACGAGGAGCGATACCAAAACATCTTCGCCAAAAATGAAGGCGCCGTAGTAGCCCCCGCTGCCGGGCTGCATTTCAGTCGGGAACTGTTGAAACGGATGGAGATCAAAGGCATCGAATACAACTTCCTGACCCTGCACTCGGGATTGGGAAATTTCCGCGAAATAGACGTTGAAGACCTGACCAAACACAAAATGGACTCTGAACAGATGCTGGTTACCCCCGAACTGGTCAGCTTTGTCAACAAGGCCAAGGATGAAAACCGAAAGGTATGCGCCGTAGGGACCTCCGTGATGAGAGCCATCGAAAGCACGGTCAGCACCGACGGACACCTGAAACCGTACGACGGATGGACCAACAAGTTCATCTTCCCCCCGTACGACTTCACCGTGGCCACCAGCCTGGTAACCAACTTCCACATGCCGTTGTCCACCATGCTGATGATGACCTCTGCTTTCGGCGGATACGAACTGATAGACCAGGCATACGACATTGCCGTAAAAGAGAAGTACCGTTTCGGCGCTTACGGCGATGCCATGCTGATTTTATAATCGAGAAAACTCCCCCATATCTGATAGACCCCCGTCAAAAAAAGGCGGGGTCTATCGGTAAAATTGGCTATGACAACCGGTTTGCACACCACATATCTATCCTTGGGGTCCAATCAAGGCGATCGGGCCGCCCTGCTGCAACAGGCAATCGCCCTGCTCGGAGAACGGGCGGGAGAGCTTCGTGCCGTCTCGTCCCTGTACCAGACCCAACCTTGGGGTTTCGACTCGCCGCATCCCTTCCTCAACGCCGCCCTCTGCCTGCAAACGCCACTCACTCCCGAAGAGCTGCTGCAAACGACCCAACAGATTGAAAAAGAGCTGGGCCGAATCCGGCATCCCCGACAACACGGATATGCCGACCGAAAGATAGACATCGACATCCTGCTCTACGACGACCGAAAGATAGAAACCCCCAGCCTGACCCTGCCGCATCCGCTCATGACGCAGCGCCGGTTCGTATTGGAACCCCTCTGCGAGATAGCCCCGCAACTGCGCCACCCCTCGGGAAAAACCATCGCCCAACTGTTGGACGAACTGCCCGTCGGTTAGAAACGGCCATCGAGAAGCGAGACAACTATTTTTCACGAAAAAATATCCGTTATCCGGAAAAAAGAGGTATCTTTGCCGCATCGTAAAGAAAGTGGAAGGATTTGGCTGCTTGCAACCACGGAAAAAAATGCTAAAATCGTATCTTACCTTTTGTATCCCAGTCAATCCGGAAATTTTTCAAACGATGTTTCCCCCTCTTCAAACGAAGCCGGGGAGCAAGAGAAATTTATCCATACACCAATTTATAAATTTATGAATTACCTATTTACCTCCGAATCGGTGTCCGAAGGACATCCCGATAAAGTAGCCGACCAATTGTCGGATGCTTTGCTTGACGAGTTCCTGGCCTACGACCCGGACTCCAAAGTAGCTTGCGAAACGCTTGTAACTACCGGGCAGGTAGTGCTGGCAGGAGAAGTAAAATCAAATGCCTACGTCGATTTAATGGACGTTGCCCGCAAGGTCATCAACCGCATCGGATACACCAAGAGCGAGTACAAGTTCGACGGCGACTCGTGCGGCGTATTCTCGGCCATCCACGAACAATCGCCCGACATCAACCGCGGCGTGGAACGGGAAGACCCCATGGACCAAGGGGCCGGCGACCAGGGAATGATGTTCGGATACGCCTGTGCCGAAACAGACAACTTCATGCCGTTATCGCTCGACCTGTCGCACCTGCTGCTCAAAGAGCTGGCCGCTATCCGGCGCGAAGGGAAAGTGATGACCTACCTGCGCCCCGACTCGAAATCGCAGGTTACCATCGAATACAACGAACAGAACGAACCGGTACGCATCCATACCATCGTCATCTCGACCCAACACGACGAATTCATCGCCCCGGCCGACGATACAGCCCAAGCCCAGCAACAGGCCGATGAACAGATGTTGAAAACCATCTATGCCGATGTAGAAAAATACCTGATACCGCGCGTGAAGGCCATATTGCCCGAACGCATCCAGCAGCTGTTCGACGAGCAACTGATCCTGCACGTCAACCCCACCGGCAAATTCGTTATCGGAGGCCCCCACGGCGATACCGGGCTGACCGGACGGAAAATCATCGTCGATACCTACGGCGGAAAAGGGGCCCACGGCGGAGGCGCCTTCTCCGGGAAAGACCCCTCGAAGGTAGATCGCTCGGCAGCCTATGCCGCCCGCCACATTGCCAAGAACCTGGTAGCAGCCGGCGTATCGGACGAGGTGTTGGTACAAATCTCGTACGCCATCGGCGTAGCCCAACCGGTAAGCGTATATGTAAACACGTACGGGAAATCGAAAGTAAACATGAGCGATGCCGAGATTGCCCAGAAGGTGGCCCAGATTTTCGACCTGCGCCCCAAAGCCATCGAAGAACGGTTGAAACTGCGCAACCCCATATACGAAGAGACAGCCGCCTACGGACACATGGGACGTACCCCGCAAACCGTACGTAAAGTATTCACATCCAAATATAACCCGGAACCGGTTGTTCGCGAGGTAGAACTCTTTACTTGGGAGAAACTGGACTACGTAACGGCTGTTAAACAAGCCTTCCACCTGTAAGCCAAAAGCGTTACCGCCAGTATACGCATAACCTCCGGGAGGTGTGTCTAAACGTTCATTTGACACACCTCCCTTCTAATTTCCCGCCGAAATTATCCCCAGACAGCGCCCGATTCGGGTAAAATTGCTATTTTTGTCTTGTTTAAACCCAACCCACAAACTGGCAGACAGATGAAAAACGGACCACACCTTTTCCTGCTTCTTGGATTCCTGCTGGCACTTTCGGCCTGCGGGGGAGATAAACAGAGCTACATCGCCGACTTCGACATCAAAGACCTCGGCAACAACCCGTTGTATGCCGTACACAAGTCTTACGACGGCAAGATACGCATCGATACGGTATGGCCCAAAAACAATTTTTTCCGGGTCAAAGGCGAGGCCGACTCCCTCTCACGCATCGACCTCTACTCCACAGGTTTCAACCACCTGTTCTCCCTCTACATCCAGAACGGCGATCATATCGAGGTAGATGGCCAGATAGAGAAGCTCTCGTCAGCCAAAATAAAGGGAGGCGGTATCAACAACGACATCGCCGATTTCTACCAGGAGCACGCCGCCATGATGAAAACGCGCGACTCGCTGTTGCAACAGCTCGCCCTGACTCCCCCCGAAAACAGGAAAGAATACACCGCCTGCCAAAATATCTCCGACAGCCTGCGCCGAGAGATAGGCCGCACCGTTGCCACGTATGCCGACCGCAACCGCCGCTCTGCCGCAACGGTAGCACTGGTGGCCGAAAATATGCTTCTGCCGGAAAACCTCCCGTTGTGCGACTCGGTGATGCAACTCCTCTCGCCAAAAGCCAAACAGGGCAATCCCGTGGCCCGGCGCGAAATAGAACAATTCTTGAAAGAGTCGTACGACATCGCATCGGACACCCTGTTCAAGGGATTCAGCCTGAAAAACGAAAAAGACTCTACCGTCCGCATCGATTCGCTGTACGGCAAACCCGCCGTCCTGCACTTCTGGTCGGCCTCGCAGCCGAAAAACGGCGCCAACAACAGTTGGCTCAACGACGCCACGTTCCACTTCCCCGACTCGGCCATCCACATCATCTCGATTGCCTTCGACCTGGATACGGCCCTTTGGAAACAAAACCTGAGAAACAATCCCTACCGGGGAACCAAACTGATCGAACCGAGAAGATTCAACTCGGACATCGCACAAGAGTACGGCATACGCCAGCTGCCGAACAACGTTGTCATCGACCGCCAGGGACGCATCGTCGGGCGGAACCTGAAAAGCACAGAAATGGCTGCGTTGCTCCAAGAGATATCCCGCACACGGGTTGAACCGACCGACTCCATCCCCCACTAAAATTCGTCCACTATGCTTGTCAAGGTATTCGGAGCAGCCGTCAGCGGGATAGAGGCCATCGTAGTAACCATCGAGGTAAACTGTTCGCAAGGAATCCGCTTCTTTATGGTGGGCCTGCCCGACACGGCCGTAAAAGAGAGCCACGAGCGCATCGTATCGGCCCTCGAACACAACGGCTTCCGCTTTCCCCGCAAACAAATCATCATCAACCTGGCCCCGGCCGGCATCAAAAAAGAGGGCTCGGCCTACGACCTGCCGTTGGCCATCGGCATCCTGGCCTCGTCCGAGGCGATCGCCGGCAACCGGTTGGCACAATATATGGTGATGGGCGAACTTTCGCTGGACGGGAGCATCCTCCCCATCAAAGGGGCGCTGCCCATTGCCATCAAGGCCCAGGAGGAGGGATTCCGCGGGCTGATACTGCCCAAGGCCAACGAAAAGGAGGCCGCCGTGGTAGAAGGATTGGCGGTTTATGGCGTAGAGAACATCAAAGAGGTAATCGAATTTTTCAACGGGGAACGGGAGTTGAAACCGACCGTCCTGAACATCCAGGAGGAGTTCTACCACCAACAGACAACCTTTGAACTCGATTTTGAAGATGTAAAGGGACAGGAAAATGTCAAACGGGCCTTCGAGGTAGCCGCAGCCGGAGGCCACAACCTCCTGATGATAGGCCCTCCGGGAGCCGGCAAATCAATGATGGCCAAACGCCTCCCCTCCATCCTGCCTCCGCTCACCCTGCAAGAGGCGCTGGAAACCACCAAGATACACTCGGTTGCCGGCAAGATGGGCAACCACACCTCGCTGCTGTCGCAACGGCCTTTCCGCGCACCGCACCACACCATATCGAGCGCAGCGCTGGTAGGGGGAGGGAGCTACCCTCAACCGGGCGAAATCTCGCTGGCACACAACGGTGTACTCTTTCTGGACGAGCTGCCGGAATTTTCGCGACAAGTATTGGAGGTGATGCGCCAACCGTTGGAAGACCGCAAGATAACCATCTCGCGGGCACGTTCGGCCATCGAATACCCGGCCTCGCTGATGCTCGTCGCCTCGATGAACCCCTGCCCCTGCGGGTACTACAACCACCCCGACAAAGCGTGCGTATGTCCCCCCGGCGCCATCCACAAATACCTGAACCGCATATCGGGCCCCCTGCTGGACCGCATCGACATACAGATAGAGATTGTACCGGTACCCTTTGAAAAAATATCAGACAGCCGTCCGTCCGAACCGAGCAGCCAGATACGCGAGCGGGTCATCCGTGCCCGGGAGATACAGTCGCAACGGTTCAAGGGAGAGCCCGGCATTTATTGCAATGCCCAGATGAACACCAAACAACTGACGCGCTACGCCGAACCCGATGCCGAAGGGAAACAGCGACTGAAAGTAGCCATGAACCGGCTGTCGCTCTCGGCACGGGCATACGACCGGATACTCAAAGTAGCCCGTACCATTGCCGACCTCGACAACAGCCCCTCGGTAAAGGTGCAGCACATCTCCGAAGCCATCACATACCGCAACTTAGACCGCGAAAACTGGGCCCAATAACCCGGTACTCGACCCGAGCGCCCGACAATTGGTGTATTAACAAAACAAAAAAACGTTGCCGTTTACAGCCTAATTCGTATCTTTGATAACCGTTACCAACGGTACGTTGACGAGAAAGAGATGAAAGAGTTCTCAACCTGAGAGCTTTTGAGAAATGGATAATCCACAAAAAGACGAGATGATGAAACACTATTTCCGGAATATGTTAGTTGCAGGATGTTCAATCCTTTGTATGTCCAGTTGCAGTTCGCTGTACCATACCAGGTATGTCAATAGCGACGTCAAGATAGGGATGTCGAAAGAGGCACTCGTAGCCCAATACGGGCGACCCTACTCGGAAGAGATGTACGAAGAGGACGGTACGCTGACCGAAGTACTGGGCTACAAAGAAACTTTGGCACAAGGCTATATGCTCAAAACACTTTTCTATTTTAGAGATGGAAAGCTCACCCGAAAAACCCAGGAAGAGTTACAACCGGTTCAGCCCCCAGAGGTAGTGGTAAAGAAAAAATAACCGGTATCTATTTATTTGCTATTTTTTCGACAAGAACAAAAGAGAATAGCCACAGGAATATATGCACAAAAAGCCTCTCAAAAAGCAGTACATAGAACCGATAGAAATATCAAGGGTTATTACGCAAACGGCTTTATCTACGACAATAACCACCGTATGATAGGCCATTATAACAATGGATTTGTAAAGTTGAACCCAGAAGCAGGACCCAGCAAATAAACAAAAATTACCACCACATCTATCACATAAATAGAATTGCCTGATTATCGCATATTATCAAACTCCTTGATAATGTTGTTGTAATTCATTTTCAAGTTTATATCTTTGTATCACATAGGAGGTCGAATTCAATTTAAATTTTGGATTCGTCCTCCATCTTTCAAACTCGGATAAAACCATAGGAGATGATAACGATAGAAGTAAATATTGGATGGAATCATAAAAATTATTGTGCTTCCGTTGACAATCAAATTCCGGGAGCCATCGTTGTTACCGAAAAAGATTTCGACAAGATAAAAACAGCCGTCGCAGAATCGGTCCTGTTCCATATAGAGGGAATGATAGCAGATGGAGAAACCGTTCCAAAATGGTTGATTGACGGAGATTATCAATTTAAATGGCACCTTAACACTTCCGCTCTGCTGCAAAGATGTGAACAATATACCTCTATGGCGGCGATAGCTCGCGTAACAGGGATAAACAAACACCTATTAAGTCATTACGCCAATAACCTAAAAACACCCAGCAAAAAACAACACGATCGTATCGTAGAGGGTATCCATAAAATAGGGAGAGAACTTTTATTGGTTGAGTAATATAAAAGATGTTTGGATATTAGCACCTTTGTAAAAGCATTTCGTATGCTAACAAAATTTCTATCTAAAATTCTACCACACGAATCTATGCTTTCTTGTTGGCCGTGTTCGTCCCGTTGTAATTTGCTTTCAAATTTATATCTTTGACATATTAGATACAGCAGCTGCACAGGGGACAAGACATAGCAGACAGTTGTAATTTGCTTTCAAGTTTATATCTTTGACATATTAGATACAGCAAGCGTGCCTTTAATAATCGTGGTGCTGATGTTGTAATTTGCTTTCAAGTTTATATCTTTGACATATTAGATACAGCGCCTACATCTGTGCCCTTTCGTCAAGTATGTTGTAATTTGCTTTCAAGTTTATATCTTTGACATATTAGATACAGCTTGAAATGACACATTAAACGTGTAGATCTGTTGTAATTTGCTTTCAAGTTTATATCTTTGACATATTAGATACAGCTCCTGGTAGCATATTAAAATTGTCAACCCAGTTGTAATTTGCTTTCAAGTTTATATCTTTGACATATTAGATACAGCCGAAATGCCAGGCAGTACTGACAGAAAATCGTTGTAATTTGCTTTCAAGTTTATATCTTTGACATATTAGATACAGCGGTCATCTGTTGGCGCTCTTTTTCGCCCTGTTGTAATTTGCTTTCAAGTTTATATCTTTGACATATTAGATACAGCTGTTTTTGTTTGAACTCCTTATGCTTTGCAGTTGTAATTTGCTTTCAAGTTTATATCTTTGACATATTAGATACAGCATTGTATTATTTTCTAATGATGATTTTCCCGTTGTAATTTGCTTTCAAGTTTATATCTTTGACATATTAGATACAGCCGTTTTATTTGCATCATAAAAAAACAACCCGTTGTAATTTGCTTTCAAGTTTATATCTTTGACATATTAGATACAGCGCAATGTGTATAAGAGTTTATATGTCAAACAATTATTCAAACAATTACAATAAAAAAATCAGCTGTATTTACGCGTAAACCCTACCTCAACAGTAGGGTTTATTGTTTTAACCGATTGTCAAAACAGTTCGAGTTGTTGTGTTTGTATGGTCGGTTTCTCCTCTTTTGCTCCACTGAAAAATTCCATCTGCCCGAACTGTTTGTCGGTTATACATAAAATACCGATATTACCCGAGGGTGGCAGCGACTGTTTGACCCGACGTATATGTACCTCGGCATTTTCACGGCTGGGACAATGGCGCAGATAAATAGAAAACTGGAACATCGTAAACCCGTCGCACAAGAGTTTCTTGCGAAAATCGGCATAGCTTTTCTTTTCCTTCTTTGTCTCGGTAGGCAGGTCAAAAAATACCAGTATCCACATAATGCGATATTCACTAAAACGTTCCATAAAACTGGATGTTGAACTTAAACGGATATCTCGGGATAGACTATTTTTCGTAACTCTCCGCAAAAGCATTTATACAACGATGCCGTTGTCTGCCCCACCCCTACCATCAAGGGGCTGCGTTGGCCATTGATAATGATTTCGGTAACCGGGATAGACAACAACCGAGACTTGATGTCGAGGGTCAATTCTGAAACATCGTCCTGTTCTCTTACAATTTCACAAACCAGGTTATCTACATACGGTCTATATGGTTCCATTATGTCGTCTGCCAGGCAATAGGCATTATAGCGGTTATGGTGGTGCAATCCCAGCGTCGGCAGCATCCCGCTCGAAACCAGCGCCCGGGCTACTACTGCCCGCAATATGGCATACCCGTAATTGAGCAGGTTGTTGGGCGGTACTCCGTCGCGCTGTCGACGGAACGATGCTACCTGTGGAAACAGATTGGCCCAGTAATAGGCTGCCGCCCGGGCTTCCAGGTTATCGGCATCGCCGCTGCGAACATCCTTAGACCACGCCATCATGTTTTTTACAATAACCCGGCGCTGCCGATGCAACACCGCCGCCTGATTGGCTATCTTGGCCTGTATGGTCTGTTGCCAAAGCTGCTTCTTTAACGGTACCGAAGCACTCAACTGTGCCCGGAACCGTTCGTTTTGGGTAGCATTGCCGCATAACGGCAACATCAACCCAACGGGCATACGGCTTTTATCGCAGGTAATAACGGCACAATTGTTTTCCAGCAGGGCTTCGAGCAAGCCCTGCGTAACGGTTATCTGCTTATGGTCTAACACAACCACGCCTATATCCTCTATCGGGATGGTCCGCTCGGCGCTTTTCTGAAAGCTGTCGGGCAAGGTATCGTTTCCGGCAACCTCCGGAAGACGCAATACCAGCTGGGCATTACGCAGACTTAAATAGGCCGGATTCCCGAAATACAACGTGCGCTTTATCATACTACAATCTTACCTAATAAGGAGATACGTACCTTATGCGGATTCAGGCTTGTAAAGGCTTTCAAGGATTGTACCCTATAAAACTTTTTAACCTTCAAATCTTTTGATGTCTGATCCGAAGATGTCTCTATGTGATAACTGAACCTATAATCACCCGAAGCAATATTTTGTACCCGGTACAGGTATTTATTCAACAGGGCGTAATCTTGCTGGTCGATGGCATACTGATACATCTCTTCGTCCATACCGAGAATGAACATTTCGTTTTGTTGCAAGGACTGTTGAAAAGTCCAGGTTGCATCGGGCAAAGAGGCCATACACGTTTCCGGCAGGTTGTCGGGCAGGGTATCCCACACCGCTGCCGGACGGGTAATAACGGCAGGTATTCCATATTTTTTTCGCTCTACGGCTTCCCAAAAAGTTACAACCTGCTCCCGATATTTTCCCTCCCTGTCGGTATAAATGGCCACGTGGTGGTTATTTCCGGGCTTGACATAGCCCACCGGCTCTCCGGATGAATCGTATCGCAAGGGTACTATGGCTGTCAATCTGACAAAACGACGTACTGAACGGATGGCGTTTTTCCCGCCTTTATCGGAGTACAACGGTTCTGCAAATGCATTCTTTACATTGCCCTGATATGCCTCGATACGCTGCCGGATAACGTTGCGAATACGGTTATCGACAATGGAATTTAAAACAGAATCTATGCTTTTCTTTTCACTGATATCTTTTACGATACTCTCAATCGAGTATTTCTTAACAGATTGTTGTGCCAACACGGTTTCTCCTTTTTTATTCTTCTGATACCATTTAATCGATCCGTAAAGGCTCTCTTCGCAGAGGGCTCCCCGGGGAACAACAATGTGATCTTGTGCCAAGATACGTTTACCTTTTGAATAGATATAACGTTTACCAAAGGTCGCCACCCGTTTACCGGCTTTGAACGATACCAGAATACGCTCGGCCGCTGCCGAGACTTCTGCAAAAGAGGGGTGCGGTTGTGCCTGGATGTACCGTTGCAGGTTGGTTTTCCGGCTCTGATACTCCTCTCCCTGTACATCTTCCGGCTTAAAATTCTGGTCGCGATATGCCATGAGGTTGTTCAGCCGCTGGATATATCCCTGCTTGGTACAGGCGATGGTAAGCGCATCGATGGCATGATGGCGGTGATCATTCCGTTTTGACCAATCCTTTATACGCAACTCCGTGAACCGGTTGTCCTTGTGTTTTCGTTCTACCGGAACGATGAAATTCAGTTCGTTTTCCGGATCAAGTTCCCGATACCGGTTGAAGTTCAATCGGTGCAATACCTCGTCCCAACCCCACTGGCGACGCAGGAAATCGGTTACACTGCCGCTGGTTGCCGTTACATTCCGGCAAACGGCCTGCAATATCTCGCGGGCTTTGCGGGCTATGTACTGGCTCTCCCGCAACTGGCGGTCTATAAAATCGTCCGGAATCTTATTGCCGGGTGTCAACAGCCGTTCCAGTTTTGTTTTGGAGATATGCTTCTCTGCATAATGCCGGTTTACCCGCTCTATGTAGTCGGCCAACACGGCGTCTCCTTTCGATGCCATGTAATCGTATGCCGTAAGGGCTCCTTTCTCCCCGTTGCATTTCTTGCAGGAACAGACTTTATTGGAGAAACTGTCGTCGAAGAAAAGCGCTTTGGGGAGGATGTGCTCAATCTCTACATCGTAACCGGACAAGAAATCAGATACATTTACCGGACTATTGCAATACATACATTTATGCTGCGACTCTTCCCACAACTTGAATTTCTGAATCCGGGAACGGGTAGGCGTGAGGGCATACTCCTCCTGTATGCGTTTGGCTTTGGCATCGTTCTCCCGCTGATTCTTCCTCATCTGCTGATCGGTTTCATTGCGCTCCTCCTTGCTCTGCTTCAACTCGCGGGCCAACTCTACCCGTATTTCGTCGAAAGGCCCGTACGCATCGATGGCTACATTTACCACATGAATCATTTGGTTGAGAATTTTCTCTACCACCGGTTGGCGCAATTCGTTTTTGTCCAAAAGCGGCAATTTTTCGACAAGAGGCCGAAGTTGGTTCTCTTGGGCAGAAAGCGTGGAGCTGTGGTTGAATCCCGCACAAAGACAGGCTTCTGAATAGAGAAATCCCTCTTGCAGATAAGGGATGATGCGCCGCATGGCCCTGCTCGATTTATTGCCATATCCGCTCTTTACAAAATCTATCCGACACAGGCGATCCAAGGTCTCTGGATCGGAAATTCCAAATTGTTTCTTCAAGGCATTTTTCAACTCCTGCTCGTCCGAAATGGAATAGACGATATGCCAAAGCCGATAAAGGGGCTCCTGCTCAAAATCGTCGGTAACGATTCGTACCACCTCGCCCGTTTCTGTATTAACCGTCGAGGTCTGCTCGATTTTCAATGAAAACTGCAACCACTGCTCAGCTTCTGGATGTCCCTTCAACGCTTTTGCCAGGGTACACTTCGTGGTATTTCCCGGCAAACCGTTGCCAATAGCCTTGCCACCCCGCCAGCCATCGGCCTTGGAAATACCGAGGATTTTATACAGATCGGAAAGTTTCAGCTTCTCATGCGTATCCATGAAATGGAAAATCTGCTGCTTCTGCTCGGCGGTTATGTATAACGAATCATTCTTCTTGTTTTTCATGTTGGCCGACAGGTTATTGATACTCTCCCATAACTTGCAGTACTGGAATAGCGGGGAAGATCGAGGGGCGACCTTGGGCCCGCTTTGAACGATTTTCCCCGCTGGACTGACATATTCACGTTTTTCAAAATCACACAAAGCGACCAAATGTTTGCACGACTTCAAGTTTCGTTGGTAATATATGATCTTATTGCGGAGCGTATCGATAATATCTTCTGTCAAAACAGCTGGATAATATGCCTTTTGACAGGCAAGAATACGGTCGAACTCTTCTATATAGGCCTTACGCGGATAAACCCGGTCTTTGCACCGGAAAAAAGGATCGGCTTTTAACTGCTCGTAGAAAAACGCTCCGATAGTCTTTCCGGTCTGTTTGAGTTCGTCGTAACGGTTATTCACCTCCTTTACATATTCGGTCTGTTTCTTGTCGGTTTCGGCATCGTCTTTTCGGGACGACCGGTATCCCCGTTTCTGGTTCAGGTGATACAAGACCCGCCCCAATTCCGGAAGCGAAATTTTCTCCTGTACGGATTTTGCCCTTAACTGCCATAGTTGTATCGCCGGTAATTTTATCAACTCCTCGTCGGGTAACATATCGAGTTTCCGAAGTAACTTCGTCAAGTTCTCACGCCGTTGCTGATACCGGTCGTACCCTTTGCGCTGGGTTCTTTTTTGTGTACGTTTTGCATTCTTGGAAATGGTATTTCCACTGCTAAATTCCTGCTTCTCATCGGAGGACAAAGGTATAATCCGGCTTCCCAAGGCCTCTATACGCATATCCGTCTCCTCCTCTTTTACAACGGCCCAGCCAATACTGGCCACACCCAGATCAAGTCCTAAAATGGTTCTCATAGTATTAAGAAATGTTTGATTGTAAAGATATGTTTTTTTGTTGCATAAATAAAAAAATTTCCAGATTTTTGTGCCTTTAAATTATAGACTATCATTTAAATATCATTTTTCATCACAAATGTCAACAATTAAGTTTTATCAGCAAGACCAGCAAGTTCCTCTGGAAATGCACAAAGTACGCGTGGTACAGAAACTTTTCTTACCCACGGTAGAAGAACGCGTAGAAAAAATCAACGAAGCGGGAAACAATACGTTCCTGCTCCAAAATAAAGATGTTTACATGGATATGCTTACCGACTCGGGGGTAAACGCCATGTCGGACAACCAGGTAGCAGCCATGATGCAGGCCGACGACTCGTATGCCGGGTCTGAAACGTGCAATCGGTTGATTAAAGTGCTCAAAGATGTTTTCGGTACCGAATACTTTTTACCGGCCCACCAAGGTCGGGCGTGTGAAAATATCCTGGCCGAAGCCTTTGTAAGACCGGGGGATGTAATCCCGATGAATTTCCATTTCACTACAACCAAAGCACACATCACCCGCTTGGGAGGTTCGGTGGTCGAACTGATCCGTCCCATCGGTCTCAAACCCAAAAACAACGAACCCTTCAAAGGGAACTTCGATATTCCTCGTCTGGAAGCCCTGATTCAAGAAGTGGGCGCAGAACACATCCCGTTCGTCCGCATCGAAGCCGGCACAAACCTGGTGGGAGGACAACCCCTTTCGCTTGAAAATATGCTCCAAGTAGCCGCTATCTGTAAAAAACACGGCATCATAACCGTACTGGACGCCTCCCTGCTACAAGATAACCTCTACTTTATCAAAACCCGCGAAGAGGCTTGTAAAAACATGAGTATCCGCGAAATTACCCGCACGCTGTGCGACCAAATGGACTTAATCTACTTTTCAAGCCGTAAATTGGGATTCGCCCGCGGTGGAGGAATCGTCTCGAACAACGAAAAACTCATTCTGAGAATGAAAGAGTTTATCCCTCTTTACGAAGGATTCCTTACCTACGGAGGGATGGAAGTACGCTCCATGGAGGCTATCGCCATCGGCTTACAGGAAACCATGGACGAAGAGATTATCAACCAGGGGCCGCTCTTTATCGAATACCTGGTAAAAGAGCTCGACGATTACGGCGTACCCATGATTATGCCAGCCGGAGGATTGGGAGCACACATCAACGCTACCGAATTCTTGAAGGGGATGCCCCACGACCAATATCCCGCCGGAGCATTGGCCGCTGCCTTGTACATCGCCGGAGGTATCCGGGGAATGGAACGCGGGACAATCTCCGAACAACGCGAAACGGACGGAAGCGAACACTTTGCCGAACTGGAACTGCTGCGCCTGGCCTGCCCGCGCCGCGTGTTTACCCTCTCGCAAATCAAATATTGCGCCGACCGCGTGAAATGGCTCTACGACAACCGCTCGCTCATCGGAGGATTGAAATGGGTAGAAGAACCCGCTGTATTGCGCTTCTTCTTCGGACGATTGGCCCCCGTGAACGATTGGCAACAAAAACTGGCAGCCAAATTCAGACAGGATTTCGGCGACAGCTTGTAATCCTTTCAAACATAACGGACGACAAAAGATACTTTTGTCGTCCGTTTCTCTTATCGAAACATCATGTTAGGAACCATCGTAAATACAATCACAATCATTACCGGAAGCATTTTCGGACATTTTGCCAAGAAAGGTATCAAACCCCAATACCAGAAAGTCATGTTTACTGCCATGGGACTGGCTTCGCTTGCTTTGGGATTCAACGCCGTAAGCAATGCCCTTCCCAAAAGCCAATATCCGGTATTGTTCATCATCAGCCTTTCAATCGGAGGTGTGGCAGGAACGGTTATCGACATAGACGGACGATTTAAACGATTCGTATCCGGGTTCTCCTCCTCCAACCTGGCACAAGGACTGTCCACCGGCATACTGCTCTATTGCATCGGCACCCTCTCCATCGTAGGGCCGGTCATGAGCGCCCTCTACGGAGACAATACCTACCTCTTTACCAACGCTACCCTCGATTTGGTAACTTCGGCCGTGCTGGCAACCACTTACGGAATCGGCATGGTGCTGGCTGCCCCCGTACTATTCCTCTGGCAAGGAAGCATCTACCTGATTACCTCCTTGGCCGGAAACGTCATACCGGACGAACTGGTTACGGAGATTTCCATCGTGGGAGGAATCCTGATTGCCTCCTCCGGACTGGGAATCCTGGAAATCAAAGATTGCAAGACATTGAACCTACTGCCGGCCCTGTTTGTCCCCATACTCTTTTTTTTATTGAAAAATATCCCTATATTTGCTGCATAAACTTGAAGCAAATCACAATAAGGATGATTCCGTTGTGAAAACATTCAGAAGGGGGCTGCTCGTGCAGCCTCGTTCTTTTTTCAGGGAGAGGTGACTGTTTCCCAGACTATCCCATAAAAGATTCACTATACTATTTAACGAGACCCTCCCGACATAAACAACATTTAAAAACGTGGAATTCATTTGTCACGGCTCTCGCCCTTCATTATTTTGTAGAAAATAGGAGGTGGCTCGATTGATCCAAATTTGAAAACATGGTTTTCATTTGCCTCTACTCTCGCCTTTCACTATCTTTGTGGAAGATAGGAGGCGGCTCGGTTGATCCAAATTTGAAAACATGGTTTTCATTTGCCTCTACTCTCGCCTTTCACTATCTTTGCACTCTGAATTCTTAGAATAGTTGTAGTTAGAAACCGTTTAAATTTAGATATCATGGCATTACAATGCGGTATCGTAGGATTACCCAATGTAGGAAAATCCACCCTTTTCAACTGCCTTTCCAATGCAAAGGCACAGTCTGCCAACTTCCCCTTCTGT